>JBASOB010000567.1:0-3677 GCA_049657865.1 Mobilitalea sp. | reverse complement strand
CCCCTAAGCGGTAAGTATGGGGACAAGCATCTGGTAAGGAAGAGCCTATAACGTTAGGTCGATAAGGCATCTCGAGAACATCAGGCATGTGACAGGCAGCTGAGGTATCCATAATTGCCAGCAACATACCGTTTTCACCTAGTTCCAGTACACTGCTTACCAAATAACCGGCATTTAAAGCAATGGCCTCTCCAGGCTCTAAATAGACCTGCACATTATAGGTATCTTTCACATGATTGATACAGCGGACTAAAGTAATTAAGTCATAATTCTCTCTTGTGACATGATGCCCTCCACCAAAATTAATCCATTTCATCTGATGAAGGTAAGGTGCGAACTTCTCTTCCACTACCTTCAAAGTGCGCTCAAGTACATCGGAATTCTGCTCACACATCGTATGAAAATGAAGTCCCTCAATACCGGTCAAATCGACATCTGATAATTTAGAAGCCGTGATTCCAAATCTGGAATTGATAAAACAGGGATTGTACATATCAGTTTCAATTTCAGAATATTCTGGATTAATTCGCAGTCCGCAGGAGATGTGTTTCTCTCCTGCTTTTTCTTTGTATTTCTCCCATTGTGCAATTGAATTAAATATAATATGATCGCAGAGATCTGTAATCTCTTCAAATTCATCATCTCGGTAGGCTGGAGCAAAGATATGAACCTGTTTCCCCATCTCTTCTTTTCCAAGCTTAGCTTCAAATAGTGAACTTGCTGTTGTTCCACTTAGATATTTACCGATTAAGGGATAAGTGGAATACATGGAAAATGCCTTTTGTGCTAATAAAATCTCGCAGCCGGTTTGATCCATTACCGATTTTAATATGGTAAGGTTACTTTGTAATCGATGTTCATCTACTACAAAAGAAGGTGTTGGAAGCTTATCAAAATCTATACTATCTAATTTCATCTGTTTCTTTCTCCTTGCTGATAAGCGTGAAGTGCATTAATTAACTATGCCCTTCCCACTATTAATCGACCATTTCTGGATTAAAACTTTCCTGCCATGGAAGACCATTTTTATTTAACATATCCATAAATGGATCCGGATCAAATTCTTCTACATTATGTACGCCGGATTTTTTCCATTTACCGGTCAATACCATCATCGCTCCTATCATGGCAGGAACGCCTGTGGTGTAGGAAATAGCCTGGGATCCAACCTCACGGTAACATTCTTCATGATCACAGACATTATAAACATAATATTTAACCTCTTTACCATCTTTCGTACCGGTATAGATACAGCCGATATTGGTCTTGCCTTTTGTTCTTGGACCAAGGGAAGCTGGGTCAGGAAGAATAGCTTTTAGAAATTGTAATGGAACAATCTTCTTTCCTTCAAAATCAATTGGTACGATGGAAGTCATACCGACATTCTCAAGCACCTTTAAATGAGTCAGATAACGCTCCGAGAAGGTCATAAAGAAACGGATTCTTTTGATTCCCGGCATATTAAGTGCTAAGGATTCCATTTCCTCATGATGAAGCAGATACATATCTTTTTCACCGATTACTGGGAAATTGTATACACGTTTAATGGATAGCGGCTCTGTTTCATGAAATTCTCCATTTTCAAAGTAACTGCCGTTAGCGGTTATTTCGCGGATATTAATTTCTGGATTAAAGTTGGTTGCAAAAGGATAACCGTGATCACCGGCATTGGCATCTAAGATATCTATCGTATGAATTTCATCAAAATAATGTTTTAATGCATAGGCAGAAAATACGCTTGTAACGCCTGGGTCAAACCCACAGCCAAGTACTGCTGTAATTCCAGCTTTTTCAAAACGTTCCCTGAAGTCCCACTGCCATTTGTATTCGAATTTAGCTGTATCTACCGGTTCATAATTGGCGGTATCGAGATAATCAACCTTTGTAGCAAGACATGCCTCCATAATTGTTAAATCCTGATATGGCAGTGCTACGTTAATTACAATATCCGGGTGAAATTTATTAATTAATTCAATTACTTCCGCTGTATTATCTGCATCTACCTGAGCAGTTGAAACTTTGGTTTTACCACCATTTACCTGATCCATAATTGCATTACATTTTGATAATGTTCTGCTTGCAATACAGATTTCTTCAAATACATCCGGGTTCTGACAACATTTGTGAATTACAACTCCTGCAACGCCGCCTGCACCGATTATTAACGCTTTACCCATATGAATAATCCTCCTTTTCTTCTGAATCCAGTCCTAAAATCTATGGTCTGTATTCCTGCTAAGTTTATAGTTTGCATTTTCTCTAAATTGTGAAATTAGGTATTTCTTTAAAAACATCTTAAAACTGTAATAATAATTCACGTAACAGTTTACAGGCCAAGGCAGTTGAAGCTCCGCTCAGGTCATATACCGGGGACAATTCATTCATGTCCATTGCTACGATATTTAGCTGAAACACCTTATTTAATGCTCCAAGGAGCTCCATAAAGGTAACTCCGCCAGCTTCCGGTGTACCAGTTCCCGGAAATATACCTGGATCTAGAACATCAAGGTCAATCGTCAGATAGACAGGCTTTCCTTGTAGTGCTTTGATTGCTGTATCCATATGGTCTAAATTAAATTTTTGGGTAAACATATGATCCTTTGCCCATACAAATTCTTCTTTTTCACCGCTACGGATACCGTATTGATAAATTTTGCCATCACCGACAATTTCCCAGCATCTTTTAATTACACTTGCATGGGATAATTTCTCTCCGAGATAATCTTCTCTTAGATCGGTATGTGCATCGAAATGAAGGATATGAAGATCTGGATATTTTTTAGCTGCAGCACGGACACTTCCAAGAGTAACTAAGTGTTCACCGCCAATCATGCAAGGTTTTTTATTATCCTCGAATATTTTTGTTGTCATCTCTTCTATATCGTTAAGAACGCGTTCTGTATTACCAAAACAGAATTCTAAATCTCCAGCGTCAAAGATAGTGCAATCAGACAGATCTTTATCAAGATAGGGACTGTAGGTCTCAATCCCATAACTTTCGTTACGAATTGCTGCACTTGCAAATCTTGTTCCGGGTCTGTAAGAAGTTGTTCCATCAAAAGGTGCACCAAAAATTACGATGTCACTCTCTGCATAAGTATGATCACAGGCAATAAAAGTATGGATATGTCTATTCATATTCGTTCAGCTGCTCCTTTACGTAATTTGGAATAGCGAAGGCTCCAGTGTGGAGTTCGGTATTATAATATTTTGTCTGAATTCCGAGGGCGTTCCATTTTTCCGCCTGCAAATCCAGAATTGGATCAAAATGCTTAGAAGCATATCCAAATAACCAATGTCCGGAAGGATAGGTCGGAATATGTGCCTGATATACTTTTGCAATGGGGAAGGTTTCCTTAATTCTTCGGTGAGCCCGTTTCATTGCTTCAATATAGGAATCATAATAAGTACTTTCGTGCTGATTAACCAGAATTCCTTCTTCGGTTAGCGCATTATAACAATTTCCGTAAAATTCTTTGGTAAATAAACCTTCTCCTGGTCCGAACGGATCAGTAGAATCCACTATGATCAAGTCATATTCATTCACATGCTGACGAACAAATTTTAGGCCGTCCTCATAATAGATATGAACGCGGGGATCGTCTAATTTACATGCAGTCTGAGGCAGAAATTCTTTCGCAACCTCCACGACCATCGCATCAATTTCAACCATATCA
>JBASOB010000566.1:0-4193 GCA_049657865.1 Mobilitalea sp. | reverse complement strand
ATGGAATACTGTAAAATAGTAACCCCTCTTAGCTAAAAGCTCTTCATGGGTACCCGCCTCCAGAATGGTTCCGTTATCCACAACCAAGATCTGATCCGAATCTTTTATCGACGAAATTCGATGTGCAATGACAAAAACGGTGTGTTTATTGTTGATAGAACTTAACGCATCCTGTATCTGCGTTTCTGTCTCCATATCAACGGCAGAAGTCGTATCATCAAGTATGATGATGGAAGGATTCTTAAGTAACGCTCTTGCGAGTGAAATTCTCTGCTTTTGTCCTCCTGAGAGTCCAACTCCACGTTCCCCAACAATGGTATCATACCCTTCCGGCATCCGAAGAATAAAATCATGTGCATTCGCAATCTTAGCGACCGCTTCAACTTCTTCAAAGCTGCAGTTTGGTCTACCGTAAGCAATATTTCCTTCAATCGTATCAGAAAATAGGAATACCTCCTGCATTGCCATACCGATATTGTCACGAAGAGAGAATAAATCCATCTCCTTTAGATTAATTCCGTCAATCAAGATATCACCAGCGGTGACATCATAGAAACGGCACAGCAGATTCATAAGCGTTGATTTACCAGAACCGGTTGCGCCAATAATGCCTACTGTCTGCCCCGGTTTCACATGGAAATTAATTTCTTTTAATATAATTTCATCCTCAACGTGATAACTTACATGGGAAAATTCAATATCTCCGGTAAAATGCTGTCTGACCACTGCATTTTCCGGTTCTTTGATGGAAGGTTCAGATAAAACCGTAGTATAGATTTTCTCAACAGAAGTAACAAATCTCTGGTAATCATTCGCTAACCAGCCAGCTTGTCGCAAAGGGTTATTAAGCATCCATAGAAATCCACTGACCGTTACTAATTTACCAAGGGACAGATAGCCTTTCACTACCATGATTCCGCCTGCTAAGTAAAGAATAATTGTAAGAACATTGGCTAACAGCTCAAAGATCGGAACATATTTCTTCCAGATATCCGATGCTGCTATTTGAGCATCTAGATAGCCATCATTTTCAACATTAAACTTCTGAATTTCAAAATCTTCTTTGGCAAATGCTTTCACTACACGGTTACCGCTTACATTTTCCTGCACAAACGTATTAAGACTGGAAAAGTGCTTTCTAATATCATGAAAAGCAGGCTTCACATCTCTAAGCTGCAAAGCTGTTGCCCATGCAGTAATCGGAAGTACTACAATCATACAGAGTGCTAATCGCCAATCTACTAGGAAAATCATAACAAGCGCAATGATAAACAACAGGCTTCCTTCATAGATACTATATATACCATAAGCGACAAAGTGCCGGATTGCATCCATATCACCTGTTTGTCGGGACATTAAATCACCAGTTCTATTTTTATTATAAAAGGTAAAATCCTGTTTTAATAATTTACGAAATATAGAATCTCTCATTGAATATAGCAAATCCTGGGAAGCAGTCTCAAATATTACAAGAAACCAATACTTCAAAATCGCTCGTATGATTGTCGTCACTACCATAACGATCATCATCATCGGGAGTATATCGCGATTACCTCCTTTGATAATATCATCGACAATAATACCGGAAATAAACGGGTTTACAATTGCGATACCACATGTGACTGTTACCAGTATCGTTGCAAAAATTAGTTTTAGTCGGTATTTTTTCAAAAAAGAAAAAAACCATTGCATTGCTGTCATAGTAAAAACCTCCTCAGGATGTCCTAACATTTTTTGAGTATTCTATCATTATAGCTTTAATCATAAGAAAAGACATGGCTATTATTATCTTTTTGCATGTGATTTATTATATTAGATAGTTTTATATATCATCTTGCTTATATAAAAACAATTGGTAGATATAGTTGTTGCAGATGGATTGTTTTGAATATGTATTAATCAGTAGATTCATTATTTAGCACTTGAATCAGCTGGTATTTGTCTTAGCTAGTATACAAAATAATCGGCATATGATTAAATATAATGCTATTAATTAATAAAATCAACCCGAACATAAGCTACTTAATTTATTTATTTTCTTCTTATATTATTTTGCCTTAAGATTTCACAAAAAAACGTATCGAATTGCCTGAAATTTCATTGAAAATTTATTAAAAATTATTTACCTATTTGCCACACTAATGATATAATAAATTTATGTAACTGTTCAACACCTTCACAGTTACAGGGCATCTTACGATGCCTATGCACACAGAATGGATGAAATCATCCATTTTGGCGCTGAAACACTCGAATCCACTACGTGATTCTTAGGGTTTAGATAGTTACAAATTTATTACTATTTCATACGTACGGAAGTACGTAGATGGAGGTTGAACATGGCCTTTGACTATGATTTAACATATAATGACTTTAATCCAACGGTATTTTATGTAACAAAAGTAAAAATGCTAAGCGAAGGCACTTATCATGATCACGATTTTACTGAGTTAGCGTATATTCTATCAGGAAAAGGTAAGTATCAGGTGGAGGACGTTGAATATGACGTCGAAGCTGGAGACTTAATTATCTGTAATCCCGGTACAAAACATACTCATATTATTACCAACAGGAAAGAACCTACCATAGAATTTATTGCTGGGTTTACTGATTTTCACTTTAAGAATATGGCTCCTAATTCTATTGAGCTAAAAGGCGGAGGCTGCATTTTGCATACAACCGCTGAGTTAAAACAAGAGATTTCTATGCATTGTTATACTATGATTGCTGAAAGAGAAAGCAATCAGGTAGGCCGTTACTTTATGTTTAAGACCCACTTAATGCAGATGCTCCTTCTCATTATGCGAGAAATCGCTGAAGTCGAGAAGACAGACCAAAAGGGCTGTAATTTTGAAACCTATAACAAAAGCTATGCAGTGAATCGAATTATCAGCTATTTGAATGATAATTATGAGCATAAGATATCTCTGGAGCAGATTGCTCATAATATGTACTTAAGTCCTGTCTACATCTCGAAAATATTCAAAGAAGAGACTGGGGAATCTCCCATTAATTATTTGATTAAAATTCGTTTAGAGAAAGCGAAAGAAGTCTTGATGAAAGCTGATAATGGAAGCATCAAGAATATTGCCAATCAGGTTGGCTATGATGATGTATATCATTTCAGTAAATTATTCAAAAAATATTATGGCATTTCTCCTCTTTATTACAGGAAAAGAGCCATGCAAAATGCTTTAGTCGCCGAATAAGTATTTAGAATTTCATGACTAAGTATTAGAAGGGATCATAATGATGAATACATTTGAAGCTATATTTTCCAGAAGATCCATTCGCCATTTTCGTGAAGAAAAGTTGGAATGGGATGAAATCGCTGATATTTTAGCATATGCAAATAAACTTCCAATGCTTATCGATGGCATTGCGATTGAATTTAAGTTAATCAATTATATCGAAGAAAAGCAAGGCTTTCATGGACCTTTTAATGTAAAGGCTCCCTACTATATCTGCATCTCTTCTGAGGATAAGGAAGATTATCTCCTTAATGCAGGATACCTGATGGAGCAGCTGAATCTTTATCTTGTCTCGAAAGGTCTTGGTACCTGTTTCATGATTGCAAATCCAGGAAAAGCATTAAAGGATACGATGAAATATAAGTATGTAGTTACCCTTGCTTTTGGAAAAACTGACAAACCTCTATACCGAGATTGTTCAGAAGCAAAACGTTTATCAGAAAACGAAGCTGTTGTATATAAAGAAGAAGTCACCTTAGATATCAAGCAGATTTTAAATGCCGCGAGACTTGCTCCCTCTGCCTATAACAGTCAACCATGGCGTTTTGTCGTATATAAAAACCGTATCCATGTATTTGCCAAGAAAAATTTATTGATTAACAGAGCATTCGATTACAGTAAAATGATTGATATGGGTATTATGATGTCCAATCTTCTTCTCGCTGCCGAAGAACTCTGGGTGGATATCTCGCTTTCTAAATCGGAAGCTCTTTTAACAAAGCAGTTTCCAAACAATGAATATGTTTGCACGATAACAATTGGTTGAATTATACAAACTATACAAATTATAAAGAAAATTTACAAAACTAGTTTGATTAGTATTGACAAAAGAATTATTCTATAGTATATTATGTTATGTACTTACGGCATACGAAAGTACAGCATAATATGCACGAGTGGCTCAGTGGTAGAGCATCGCCTTGCCAAGGCGAGGGTCGCGAG
>JBASOB010000565.1:0-3970 GCA_049657865.1 Mobilitalea sp. | reverse complement strand
TCTGTGCCAAATCTCCCATATCGCATACTACATGGCCTTTTAATCCCCAGGTATCTTTGAGCAGCTCCTGGACCTCATGATTCACAATTGCCGGGACACCGTTGATCTCATTATAGGAAGTCATGACTGCTTCTGCTTTTCCCTCCATAATCGCCCTGCGAAATGGTTCCAGGTAGTATTCCCATTTATTTCTGGCATCCAGCGAGGAGGAGGATTTCTCCCTGTCCTTCTCTTCATTATTGGCATAGAAATGCTTTAGGGTTGCCGCGCACCGGATGTAATTCCTATCTCGGCCTTGGAGTCCCTGGATATACGAAGAGGACATTTTACCGGTAAGATAGGGATCTTCTCCATATCCCTCTTCCGTTCTGCCCCATCTTGGATCACGTTCCATATCAATTGTCGGACCCCACCTTGATAATCCTATCTTCCCTTCTTTGTGATAGATTGCCCTGGCTTCTGTGCCTACGACCACTCCAACTTTTTCCATCAACTCCGTGTCCCAGGTTGCACTCATTCCGATAGGCTGCGTAAAGACCGTCGTTTCAACCGGAATTCCTTTATTAAATTCTTGGTCATGTCTGGCTTCTACACCATGAGCTGCCTCTCCACCAATTGCAAAGGGGAGTATGCCAAGTCTTTTAGTTTCAGGTGCTTGAATACAGATGCACTGTATCTTCTCCTCAAGTGTTAGTTCATCTAACAGATAATCGATTCGCTCCTTTAAGGGAAGTGATTCCTTCCATAATGGCGTATTTTTATAATCCATCAAAACGGTGCCTCTTTTCCTATTATTTTATAACTTAATCCTAACATCCCTTTAAACATACGAATAGGTGTATCTTTTATCCACCCTGTGATCATTTTCCAGAAGAACCAAACTAGGTTCCTCTTTATGTATTACTTCTTTTATGTAGCACTTCTTTTATGTATTTCCTCTTTTATGTTTTGCTTCTTTTTATGTTTTGCTTCTTTAATATATTACTTCCTAAATCCTATGTCTGCTCTTTTATTCTCAATAAAAGAGTCATCAATTCGGACTGCATCCTCATGCCAGAGTATTGTTCTATCCCTTGACATGCCTCCGAAAATGATGACTCTTACTTACCGCTTATTACTTATATTCTCTTTTCATAAATAGCCAGGTTCTTGGCATTCACTTCATAGGTTCCGGTATCCGTATATTTGGTTACTGTTTTTCCATGGAAAATATCTACTAAGTAGTCAAGTGACATCGTACCCCATGAAAATGCACGCTGTGCGATTGCAGCTTTAATATTTCCCTTTTTAATATGATCTGAGATATCCCCTGTAAAGTCGACGGTTAATACTTTCAGATCCGAATGATTTTTCTGAATGTAGTCTCCATAAGCCACTCCCCAGATTACATCTGTAGCATAGATTAATTTAACATCTGGGTGTTCCTTATAGATGGCAGCCATTACTCTCTTCACTTCTGCCTCTGAGGGACTGCTGGATATACTTTGGGTATAAACCTTAATATTGGAATTTTTCTTCAGTTCGCTGATAAATCCTTCCGCACGTTTTTCGATGGAACTGATTTTTATGTCCGACCATTGGCCAACCACGGCTACACCCTGATTACTCATAAGTTGTTTTGCTGTATTAGCAGCATTTTTACCTAATTCAACACCATTTGTTTCAATTAGCGTTTCATATTTAATATCTTCTAAAGCAGAATTAATAAAGATTATTTTAATATCCTTCTTTACCGCTTCCGCTAGCACTGCTCGTATCTGAGGACTGTCAATTGGGCTGATAACAATTGCATCAAAGGATTTATCCACAAATCCCTTGAGGGCGGCCAGCATTTCAACATCACCATGCACTCTGGACTTGGGGGCAAATGTCTCCAGATAAAAATTAAAGGCTTTTGCTGTCTTTTTCGCTTCTCTGGCAGCAGGCTCCCAGAAGGCACACTCAAGGTCAAAAATAAGAGCAATTTTTTTCTGCTTATTCTCTTCCTTATTTATCTTGATTCCCGATACATTCGTCGATAGGGTATCAACATTACGATGCAGATCCTGTGCCATCTTAAATATGATATTTGCTGTACTGCTCTGACCAATCGTTAAAGAGGCAACCTCCTGAGTCGTAGCCGCAGATTCTTGAATTACCGATGCTATATTGCAGAAAGAAGCAATCAAATTATCTTTTTCATCCGAGAGACCCACAACATCGGTGTAAAACTCCTGCTGGTTCGTAACAAAACCATCTACATATTGGTTGATCTGTTCAAAAGCCTCCATTACTTCTTTTACCACATGTTCCTGGTTATCAAACGTCACTTTCGATCCATCAATCGCATTCTTTAAGCTGCCAAGCTGCTGCGTTATTTCCATAATACTATTGTTGATGGTCACGCTTGCCATATGACTTCCTTCTGAAAGCTTTCGTATTTCTCCTGCAACTACTGCAAATCCTCTTCCGGCTTCCCCTGCTCTTGCCGCTTCAATGGAAGCATTTAGAGATAAAAGATTCGTTTGTTCTGCGATATCATTTAATTTATTCGTGATATCATTGATTGTTTTTGTCTTATCTAACAGTGTATATATTTCCGAAGTAATCGTATTGTTCACTTCATAATTTTTATTTTGGCTGATTACCAGATTTCCTACTATCACTTTTCCATTGGCGCTGACGGAACCCATATCATGGGCGGAATCAATTAACTTTTTAGATTTTTCACTCATCTGGGCTATATTATTTGATAACTTGTCTGCAATCTGCTGACAGTAAAGAATTTCTTCGGTTTGGCTTTGCGTTCCCTCTGCAATAAATTCTGCTGCTTTACGAACATTATCAGAGGAGTCCACCATTCCATCGATTACACCTTCTAACTGATCTGATATCATCTTAATCTCATTAAAGTCCCTATGGAAATCGCCAAAAAATGTTTTATAATTTTCCAGCAATGTTTTGTAATTATCATCTATGTTTTTAGCCATAGACGCATCATCTGTAAAATCCCATTTCATTAACTTATTAATTACTTCAGAATTCGCCTTGTTCAGCTTTCTTGTATTCATAAAGTTCTCCATTTTTCCCAAAGTGTGAACATTTCTGATTTTCACACCGTACTCCTTTTCGATTATTTTTTAGTCTCTATCCGGTAACAGTAAAGGGGCTTACTTCATGCATAATTTAACCCGATGATATATTTTATATTTTATTTGGATTACTGTCAATTAAATCCAACAAATTACACAATTTTTCGTAATATTTTGCCTCAGATTTATAAGTTTTCACATAAAAATAAGCACTATTCTTCATATTCTGATAAATTCCCTTTCTATAACATAATAGGGACCAACTAAATATGAATTACAGTACTTATTTTACTATCAATTTATCGAAGTCATTTGCTTCACCTGACTTGTTTATTTTCTTCTACATGACCAAATTATAGTAATAGAATTCGATGATCCTCTATCTTTTATTATTTATCTCTGTAAAGTTGGAGGAAAAGGTTCTGCGTCAAATCATTTTTGCAAAAGAGGCTCAGCATCCTCCTTATATGTCATGTAGCATAAATGTTCCGGTTGATCTGTACTATTCCCCACATAACTTCCAAGCTTATAATCAGCTGACAAATTCATTGGAATTACGCTGCCTTCTTTCACAAAGACCGGAATTTTACCTAACTCACAATTTACGTGGTACTCCTGCCTGCCTTCATAACGCTGATGTGTGAAGAAGTCATACCAGACACCCGCCGGCAGGTATACTTTTCGTGCTGTCTCACCTTCATAGATAACAGGTGCTACCAAGATACTTCTTCCAAACATATATTCATCCTCGATATCGAATACCTTCTCATCCTCGCTGTAATCATAGCAGAGATGGCATAGAAGAGGGCGATATTCTACAATCGCATTCTGAGCTTCTTCATAGATGTAGGGAAGCAGATTCATCCGTAAATTCGCATAATAACGATATACCTCAAGGA
>JBASOB010000564.1:0-8673 GCA_049657865.1 Mobilitalea sp. | reverse complement strand
TAAAAGCATAGAAAAATCAACTTGTATTGAGATATATCATTATAATATTAGAGGATTAGATCATTTTAAAAATAAAATGATAAATGGAGGGAAATCCATTGAACAGAATATTATAGAGAAGAAAAATGTTGCAGAACATTGGCGCTATTTTTATGATGGGTGGGTAAAAGGTGAAATTGATTTAGACCTCGAATATGATCGAGTAATTGGAAAAAAATATCAAAAAGAATTCATCAATAAGGGCATCCTTGTAAATGATGATACTATAAAACAGCATATAAATAATATAGAAGGGCATGTGCAATAGAAGATGAAGATAAAAAAGAGAATACGTATGCTTATTCGAAAAGTGAAAAGCTTAGGTGAAAAAGTAACATCTAAGCAGTTGGATCAATTAAAACAATATGAAAAAGAATATCCTAGGGTTATGTCGACAAACCAAACATTAAATATGATTATCGAAAAAGGATATTCAATTGCAAGATTTGGAGATGCAGAATTTGATATCTGTAATCAAGAGAATAAAGATGATCCTTATCAAAGGCCTAGTAATAAATTGTCATTACGATTAATTAATATTTTAAACTCAAAGAGTGACAACATTTTAGTATGTATTCCTCCATTTAATTCAAGATATAATAATCCACAAAATTATTACGGAAAACTTTCTTTTTGGGAATGGTATTGGCTAAAAAAATTCACCAAAATTAGACCAATTTTAAAAAGGAATGAATATGGAAATTCGTTCGTTTCAAGGGACTGTGTTTTTTATGAAAATGATCTATCGATTATTAGAAAAATATGGGATTCGAGAGATGTGGTCTTTGTTTATGGGGAAAATGGTAGGTTTGAATTGAGTAATATTATTTTTAACAATATACGTAGTTTTAAAGAATTAACAGTGCCACCAGTAAGTGCATTTGATAATTATGATGAAATATTGGAAAAATGCAAAATGATTGAGAAAACTAATCTTTTCTTAATTGCTGCGGGGCCAATGGCAACGGTTCTGGCATATGACTTAAGTCAAATTGGATATCAGGCTTTAGACATAGGGCATTTACCTAATTGCTATAACCAGTATGTTGGAAAGATTGATTCGCCAGAAGCAATGCCATTAGTAAAAACTAATTCTTTTTCTGTGAAAAAATGAAGTAGAGTATTAGGATGATAATGAAATTTATGATCTAATTGATTACTGTGATAATAATTGAGTTAAAATTACAGGATGAATTTATATTACGCAATAATTAATAATTGAAATCACAATGAAATGTTTAGCTTACAAATAAACTAATAAGTTTATATTTGAACAGGAGATTATTTTGAAATCAAGAATTGTAAGTTCTATAAAAAATATATATACAGGTATCATACTCCAGATAGTCACTATTTTGTTAAGTATAATAACTAGAAAGATCTTTGTAAATCATTTTGGAATCGAAATATTGGGGATAAACGGGATTCTGACTAATGTTATTTCAATGTTGAATTTAGTTGAGATGGGTATTGGCATTGCGATATCACAAAGTTTATATAAACCGTTAGCTCAAAAGAATCATGAGCAAGTAAATGAAATAATGCATCTATTTGCGCATATGTATAAAATAATTGCTTTAATAGTTTCTGCGTTAGGAATAATATTATTTCCGTTTTTACATTTAATAGTAAAAACAAATATAAGTATGAGATATGTATATATTGCATATTTAATGTTATTAATGGATACAGTATTATCATATTTTTTGTCTTATCGAAGAAATATATTACTAGCAGATCAAAAAAAGTATAAAATTAATAATGTTACATTATATGGAACTATTGCTCTAAATATTTTACAAATTATAGGCACAATATTGACAAAGAGCTTTTTATTGTTTTTGTTTATAAAAATAGTAGTAAATCTAATACAGAATATTTACTTATACTTTTATACAAATAATAAATATAAGTATTTAATGGATAGACCCACAACAAATCTTGAGAAACAAACGAAATTATTGATTTTTAATAATATTAAGGCACTTTTTGTAATGAATATTTCAACATATTTAATTTTTGGGACCGATAATATCTTATTATCTATCTTTGCAGGTACAGTAGCAGTTGGACTATATTCGAATTATTCAATGGTGATTAATTCAATAAAAGGACTAATATCGCAAGTGTTTACTGGGATAACAGCAAGTTATGGAAATTTTCTTTTTTTAGATAATTTGAAAGAAGCACATGATGTCTTTTTGACACTATATTTTTGTAATTTCTGGATATGTACATTTTGTTCTGTTTCGTTAATGGTTTTATTAAATCCGTTTATAGTAATATGGATTGGTAACGATTACCTTTTACCATTGGGAGTTTTAGTTGTTTTGATTTGGAACTTTTATGCAGACGTGATGAGAAGTTCAACTGAATTAGTAAGAGCAGCAAGTGGTTTATATTCGCCCTATCGGTTTTTTAAGTACTGGATTTTTGTAGAAGCGGTAGCAAATCTAGTATTTTCAATATTGCTTGCTGGACCATTAAAGTTGGGCATTTATGGTGTGTTTATCGGAACTATGTTAAGTGGATTTATTGCAACTTATGTGTTACCATGGAATCTGTATAAATATGTTTTTCATAAGAGTTCAAAAATTTTTTATTTTAAACATATATATTATACTTTGATCAGCATAGTAATTACAACAGTTGTATATTATTTGAGTAATATTGTACATATAGATAATTTGTATATTTTGTTTACTACTAAAATATTGATTTGTTTAAGTGTGCCAAATATAATAATAGTACTTATTTTTCATAAGACAAAAGAATATCAATATATATATTTGAAAATCATAAAAAGGTTACTAAAAAAATAAAAATTATTAGTAACTTAGCATAACCTTATTGGCTATGACTATATTATATTTGGAGGACATTTATGAAAGGTATCATACTTGCCGGAGGCTCCGGCACCAGACTTTATCCATTAACTATGGTAACATCCAAACAGCTTTTGCCAGTATACGATAAACCCATGATATTTTATCCGCTTTCGACACTGATGTTGGCTGGAATTAGAGATATTTTAATTATATCGACCCCACAGGATCTGCCGAATTTTAAGAAGCTTCTTGGGGATGGATCGCAGTTAGGAATTAACTTGAGTTATGAAGAACAACCTTCACCGGACGGACTTGCCCAGGCATTTTTAATTGGAGAGAAGTTTATTGATGGAGACTCCTGTGCGATGGTACTTGGAGATAATATATTCTATGGCAACGGGCTATCCAATCAGCTGAAGGAAGCTACGACTAGGAATTATGGAGCAACGGTATTTGGATATTATGTAGAAGATCCGGAGCGATTTGGTATTATTGAATTCGATGCGGAGGGGAAAGCGATTTCTATTGAAGAAAAGCCTCAGAAACCGAAATCCAATTACTGTGTCACTGGACTCTATTTCTACGACAATCGAGTGGTCGAGTTTGCGAAGAAGGTTCAACCCTCTGTGCGCGGCGAGCTGGAGATTACGGATTTAAACCGAATGTATCTAGAAGAGGGGAGCCTGAATGTCATAACGATGGGCAGGGGATATGCTTGGTTGGATACCGGAACGATTGATGCATTAAGTGATGCAGCTGAATTTGTAAAAGTAATCGAGAAACGGCAGGGAATTAAGATTGCTGCAGTAGAAGAGATTGCTTATCGAAATGGTTGGATTACCAGAGAGAAGCTGTTGCAATCAGCTAAAATGTATGGCAAATCTTCTTATGGTGCACATTTACGTAAAGTAGCAGATGGTAAGATATTATATTAAGATACGTCAAGAGTGTAATAAAGCCAGTAGACATCGATATTACTGATAGACAGTAATATATCTGATACACAGTAAGATATCTGATACACAGTGATATCCTATAGACAGTAATACAGACAGTTATGCACCCAGTAAATAGTGATTTAACAAGGAGCAGGAATATGAAAGTAATTAAAACAGATTTATTAGATGCCTATCTATTAGAACCAGAGATCTTTGGAGACCAAAGGGGTTGGTTCATGGAATCCTGGTCCAAGAAGTCGATGGAAGAGGCGGGATTGTATTATGATTTTGTACAGGACAATCATTCCTTTTCTGAACAGAAGGGAACGTTAAGAGGATTACATTGCCAGAAAGGTGAATTTGCGCAGGCTAAGATTGTGAGATGCGGCAGAGGAGCAGTCCTAGACGTAGCAGTTGATATGCGAATCGGTTCTCCGTCCTATAAGAAATGGATTGCGGTAGAACTATCCGCAGAGAATAAGTTGCAACTTCTAGTACCAAGAGGATTCCTGCATGGATTTCTTACCTTGACGGAGAATGTGGAATTCCTATATAAAACAGATAATTTATATAATTTTGAATCGGACCGTAATGTGTGCTGGAATGATCCTGATATTAATGTGGATTGGGGTATTCAGAATCCGATTTTATCAGACAAGGATAGTAAGGCGCCAAGATTAAGCGACAGTGACATTGACTTTATCTATACGAAATAACATTTTCACAGGAAACGCAGGGAAAGGCATGGTTACTAACATGAAGACACAACAGTTTGCTACACTAACCACGAATTTAGAGGCTATGCTTCATGAAAGTATCATGAAGATAGGCTATTTGAAGGACCAACCGGTAGGGATCTATTATTCCAAAGACCTCTTATGCCATTTGCTTGGAATCAAGTCCGAAGATACCGAAGAGGCAATGCAGTTGTTGGCACAGTTTGTAAGAGAGAATGAACCTCTGTGGGGAGAGATACTGATTAATAAGGAGAAGGACCGTTATAAGTTCACGATTCCTCCTTGCGGGATTACCTATGTATACGAGAAGAATAAAGACAATCACTTTCTGGAGGATTTAATCGATACCTTAAGGAAACCTGGTGTTACGATTGCGATGGTAGTTGAGGTATTTCATAAGTACAGCAGCAATGTCAAGTGTGAGATATCCGATCATGATGAATTTGAATATGCAGTAAGTTTTCGTGATAAAACCATTGATCCCTTTATCTACTGTTTTACATTTGATGAAATGGGACGTTATTATCATCGGTTCACAGAATTTGATTATGAGAATTTACACGAATAACAAATCAAAGAGAGCCGTAGAGGGCTCTTTTTCTCTAGAGAAAAGGGGAAAACCTATAATTATGTAAACACTAAACTGCAATATATAGTTGAAAAAGTCAGAATTATTCACTATAATATAATTAATTATGTTGCTTTGCCGAAATTTTGTATAGTTAAAACCAAGCCAGCTAAATTAAGTACTTAACTACATTTTTATGTCGTGAATTTTAACTAGTTTTGAAGACACAATGAAGTGGAGGATGACAAATTGAGCAAAATTTTAGTAATAATTATTTCTTGCGTTCTATCTTATATCATTACAATAATTTTTGGCTTTAAGAGTAACTTCTCATTAATATTCTTTGGTATTACAAATGGAATTTTTCTATGGATTGGGTTACATTTTTTTGTAAAATCAAATAATCCATTTTTTGATTTGCCATTTAATAAGAAACAAAAAAACCCTGCTATTGGGCAAGTTAGTAATGTCATTTTGGAAGATATTGATCTTAGAAATTCTTTGAAACAAATTTTGGAGAATTCTCTAAATTTAACTGAGGCTATGGAGAATATTAAAAATGGGTCATTAGAAAGCGGTAAGGCTGCAGAAAATATTGCCCAAAGCACTCAAAGCATTTTTGAACAGAATAATGAACAGCTGGAAATAGTAAATCAGGCTGCAAATAATTCAATAGAAATCAACGAAATGGTGTTTAAAGCATCAGAATTTGCAGAATATGCAAACCAAGAGGCACAGAATGCTACTAAGGTTTCCGCCGATGCAGGAAATGCTGTTAATAAAATGGTTGAAACGATGAGGGAGATAGAAAAGAATTCAGAGCAAACCTCGCTTAAGATTGGCATACTGGCTGAAAAATCAAAACAGATTGGTGAAATCATATCAGTTATAACAAGTATTTCAAGTCAAACCAACTTACTTGCTTTAAATGCTGCAATTGAGGCAGCTAGAGCAGGTGACCAAGGCAGGGGTTTTGCAGTAGTAGCTGATGAAGTACGAAAGTTGGCAGAACAATCGAATAATGCAGCTTCAAGTATTGGAGAGCTTATCCGAGAGATTCAGATTGAAATTGATTCTTCATCAAAATCTTTTAATTCGGTAACCAATTATGTTGCAGTAGGAGTGAGCGATACAATAACTGCAAAACAGCTGATTGAGAAAATAGTGGAGACCTTTAAGAGCACAGCCTCGAGTACGGAGGAAATTCAAAAACTTCTTCAACATTCAGTAAAAAACTGCCAGGATATCTCTCAAATATCTCAGAAGAATCAGGTTATGTCTCAAGCAACATCAGGTACGACGGAAGATATAGCTGCAGCAACACAGGAGCAGTGTTCTGTTATTGAAGAAATTAATAGTAATATAGAAATTATTACGAATTTATCAGAAGAAATCAAACAGCGAATTGCTGCTACCGTTATGGATAAAATTATGTATAGCAAAGCATTACAGTTCAAAAATATGGTTATGGATGATAAAAAATTTAATGGGTCTAATTCCGATATGATGAAAATTGCAGAAACTTTACAGGTAGATGAAATAGATATCACAGATAACAAAGGTGTGATATGCTCCTCAAATCTTGAATCGGCCCTAGGCTTAGACTTGTATGGCGTTATGCTAAAGCAAAGTAATTTCAATCTGAAAAAATACTTGCTTTCAGATAAGAATAGATACGCAGTAACCCCATTGATAAGAAGCGAGCAAACAGATACCTTCTTTAAGTTTATTGAAATTGCTGATTGTGAGCATCAAGTAATTTATCAGGTAGGGTTGTCTTATGAAGCTTTAATGAAAATGCTAGATTAAAAACTCATCAATATATTTCTGCTGTTGCAGAAATGTAATTTCACTAGGTATAAAATCTTGAACTTTAAGGACAACCAGACAATCTTCAATCAGTCGGAAATAGGTAGGCGTAGACTGAAAGGGGTTGTCCTTTTATTTGCGGCACTTGCTGTAGCAATCAGCCGGGAGTGCAAGATAATACATTATGAATAACGCTATAATACAAGCAGAAGGCTGAAATGGAAGGGATAACAGTATGAACTATAAGAATCTTGGATATTTGAATAATGTAATTCAACAGGAAATTGATAATAATGTGATTCACGGTGCTGCAATCAGGGTGATACGTAATAATGAGATTGTATTTGAGAATGAGCTCGGTCATGCCAATATGGAGAAGGGCACCTTGATTGCCAAGAATACAATCTACCGTATGTTCTCGATGACGAAGCCGGTTACCGCAGTTGCTGCCATGATTCTGTATGAGAGAGGGCTGCTGAATCCTCTGACTCCCGTATCAGATTATCTGGAAGGTTTTAAGAACCAGAAGGTCTGGTCGGAGACTGGTTTAGTAGACGCAGCAAGACCGGTTATGATACAGGATCTACTCAATATGACCTCCGGTGTTGTCTATCCGGACGAAGAATTTGAAGCTGGACGACGGATGGGTGCATTATATTCAGAAGTTGAGAAAGCATATCATCAGGGTAATGCAGTGAATACGATTGATTTCTGTAACCGGATCGGGCAGGTTCCACTGGAATTTCATCCGGGGGAACGCTGGAGATACGGAGCTTCGGCAGATGTCCTGGGTGCTGTCATTGAAGTGATATCAGGACAGACCCTCGGAGAGTTCTTGCAGAATGAGATATTTACCCCTCTTGGGATGACGGATACCGGTTTCTATGTACCGAAGGAGAAGCTGAACCGTTTTGCCGAGGTTTATGACTCGGTGGATGGAAAGCTAGAAGCCTTCACCGGTGATTTCCTGGGGTTATTTGATTATATGACTCCTCCGGCATTTGAATCCGGCGGGGCAGGATTAGTATCCACGCTGAATGATTATTCTAAGTTTGCACTTATGCTGGTAAATGGAGGAGTCTATAGTGGCAAGAAGATTCTCGGCAGAAAGACCCTTGAATATTTATCCACGCCTCAGCTTAATGCTAAGCAGTTAGCAACTTTTGACTGGGACTCCATCTGTGGTTATAGTTATGGCAATCTGATGAGAATTCTGGTGGATCCAGCGAAAGCAGCCAGCAACGGATCGGTTGGGGAATTCGGATGGGATGGCTGGACCGGTAATTACTTTTTTGTTGATCCTAAAGAAAATATGGTTATGATCTATATGGTTCAGCGTTGCGGCGGAACAAATCCAAATATGATGAGAAGATTACGTTCTATTATTTACAGTGTCCTTTAAAAAATGTATAATATTAGATAACAAGATACTTGGCTCTACTATCATATAGGAGAAATGCATATGAAAGAATTATTGTTCGTATTTAATCCGATTGCAGGAAGAAGTAAAATCAAGAATTATCTATTTGAAATCATAGATACCTTTATTAAATGCGGATATAGTGTCAATACCTATTCAACTCAGGAGATCGGTGATGCAACTTCGGTCATTGCCAACATTGATAAGCATTACGATCTGATCGTATGTGCCGGAGGAGATGGAACACTGAATGAAGTCGTGTCAGGACTCATGCGCCGGGAGGAGAGTATTCCGCTCGGGTATATTCCGCTGGGTTCGATGAATGATGTAGCAC
>JBASOB010000563.1:0-2052 GCA_049657865.1 Mobilitalea sp. | reverse complement strand
CCCATACACTCATTTCACCTAAACTACGGTTTGCCCATGCATAATAAGGAATCCAGATTAAATCTTTCGGCGTATAGGAATTGCCGGTATAAACATGGTACAGTGAATTATTATCCCAATTTTTATTCTGTAATACATATCCATCCGATTGCAGAGCCACTACACCGCCAAGAAGATCTTTCTCGAATCGATATGTAAAGTTAGGTGCTTTCGGCAAACAGATTTGCTGCAGATAAGAACCATTATCCTCTTCCTCTAAACAGTATACAATGGGACCTCTCATGACGGCTACCTTTCCAAGATTTTCTCGCACCATAGGGTTGGCACAGATTACCTGTACCGGCATCTCAAAGTGCAGACGAATCATATCGTCAGCGTTCCACTGTCCGTTTAAATAGAGATAACCATCCGTTAAAATAGTTTCACTGGACGGATATATCACATCGTTTTTCTGAATTTCATAGTCGATGCACCAGCCTGGAATCCTAAAAGCAATGGTACCTTCTACTGCTTTTTCGGGAGAAATAGATAGAGAAATATCACCATTCCAAGGATATTCTGATGTCATCTTTAAGTCTGTTCGAATACCGTTTATCGTAACAGTACTTTCATTTCCTACATATAAATGAACATATAGCGTATCTGCTTTCTCGGTGTAAATATAATTAGAGAGAGAAGTAATCATTCGTGCAAGATTTGGAGGGCAGCAGGCACAGCCGAACCATTTCTGACGTTCCGGTTTTACATGTCTGCGCAATTGATCTTTTTCGCATGCTTTGGGAACAACTTCGAGAGGATTCACATAGAAGAATTTTGTTCCATCGAGTGACATGCCGCTGATGGTACCGTTATACAGAACTTTTTCCATCACATCGGCATATTCTGCCTTTGGAGTAATCAGCAGCATTCTATGTGCAAAGAATAATAAGCCGATGGAAGCACAGGTTTCACCATATATCGTATCATTTGGTAGATCATAATCAAAGGTGAAGGCTTCCCCGTAAGAAGATGAGCCGATTGCACCGGTAATATACATGCGTTTGTGAACAAGATTGTCCCAGAGGCGAAGGCAGGCATCATAGAGAGAGACGTCACCGGTTTCACGCGCAACATCTGCCATGCCGGAATATAAGTATACTGCCCGGACTGCATGACCTTCTGCTTTGTCTTGTTCTCTGACCGGAAGACCTGCCTGATAATACTGATATCCGAAAGAACTTTCTTTCCAGGGGGTATCCTGCCCCAATGCCTTTACTTCACTCTCAAAGTAAAGAGGTTTTTGACCTCTTTCATCAATAAAATATTTCGCTAAATTTAAATGCTTTTCATCTTTTGTAACTTCATATAATCTCATTAAAGCCATTTCGAGAACTTCATGCCCAGGGTATCCTTTTTTCTTACCATTAGATGCGCCGAAGATAGAATCAATGTGGTCAATGAAGCGAAGCATGGCATCAAGTAATTTATGCTTTCCGGTGGTCTGGTAATAAGCAATCGCAGCTTCTAACATATGACCGGCGCAATAAAGTTCATGATTATGTACCAGCTCTGTCCATCTGTTCTCTAATCCATTAATGATATAATAGGTGTCTAAATAACCATCCGGCTGTTGTGCACTTACGATTAGATCGATTGCAGAGTCTATGGTTTGTTCAAGAGCATTATCCGGAAACTGGATCAAGGAATAAGCTGCAGCTTCAATCCATTTAGAAAGGTCGCTGTCTTGAAATGGATAACCTCCGAAATCACCTTCCAAAAGCCCTGCTGCAATTTTATAATTTTTGATGCAATGACTGGGTTCGGCATCCAAGATGCGGTCGTTTAATGCTTCCCACTGATAAGGAATCATTTTAGTCCGAGCGAGTTCCAGATATAAGTCCCAGAAATTATCTTTGATTACTACTTGCTTCATAGGTAGTTCCGTCGTATAAAAATCCTTGTTCATATTTAATCTCCATCCTTTCAAAATCCTGCGAATTTAAGCCTTAGCACTAATTCATTGTGTGAAGAAGTCCTTTTTTCTCACTAAGCTAACATAATGATGTTCTACTG
>JBASOB010000562.1:0-1573 GCA_049657865.1 Mobilitalea sp. | reverse complement strand
TGCAGGAGCATTTCGGAGGTTTAAAAACATCACAATTCCTATGCTTGCTCCGGCAATCACAATCTGCGTGGTAGGTATAACGACAGGTTCCTTGAAAGTGTATGATTTATTAGTTTCGTCCACAAAGGGCGGGCCGGGAAGAGCATCTACCTCAATTATTTATCAGACTTATACTACGGCAATTAATGGAAGGCAGTATGGCTATGGTTCTGCCATGTCGGTTACATTGGTAGTGGTATTACTGCTGGTTGCTTTAATTCAAGTAAAAGGATTGAAAAATAAGGAGGTTCAGGCATAATGAAGACGCGAAAGAAAGAAAAAGACCAAGCACCCAAGCAAAAATATACGAAAAGAACTTTTATTCTTCAAATCATTATGACTTTTGTAGCAGCTGCCTTCATGGCACCAATTCTTATCGTAATTAATTATTCTTTTAAGACAAAGAAAGAATTATATTTAAGCAGTCCGCTGTCCTTGCCGGAAACATTGAATTTTGACAATTACAGCAAAGCTTTTGATAAACTCAATATGGTGACAACCTTTGCAAATACGCTCCTTTATACGGCAGTCAGCGTAATCATACTGGCACTTCTCTGCGGAACAACTGCCTGGGCGATTGCAAGATGCAAACACAAATTCTTTAAATTCTGTTATATCTATTTTATTGTCGGTATCTTAATTCCTTATCAGGCATTATTTTTACCGATTTATATTATTGGCTATAAATTAAATCTGACCAATACAAGATACGGTATTATCTTTATGTATATCGCAACGACGATTTCCTTCGGAGTGTTTTTAATGACGAGCTTCATGTCAACGGTGCCGATCGAACTGGAGGAGGCGGCCAGAATTGATGGGTGCTCGATCATAAAAACTTATTTTTCCATCGTAATGCCTTTATTAAAACCAGCTATGGCAACCCTGATTATTATGCAGGCTTTCCAGATTTGGAACGATTATCTGCTGGCAAGCCTTTATGTCAGCAGCAAACAATTAAAGACATTAACCGTAGCAATCCAATCCTTGTTCTCTGCTCAGACCAGTGATTATTCTACAGCGATGGCGGCAATTATAATCTCAGTACTACCTATTTCAATACTATTCATCAGCTTACAGAAATATTTTATCAAAGGTATGACGGTTGGAGCAGTAAAAGGGTAAGGGGGAAGAAGGATTCAGAAGAAAGCTCCAGAAGAAGATGTCCAATAAAAAAGGTTGAGAAATAAGAAGGTTAAAGTATAAGAAGGCTAAGGGAGAAAATGCTCATGAAGGTGGAGTTATTAAAAGAGTATACATTCGGTGATATGGTATGCCGGTATTATATAGATATGGATTCGAAAAATGTGGAACTTATGCTGCTTCCGGCCGGGATAGATCCTCTAGAATGGAACAGCAAGAAACAATCCATTGATTCGCTGGTACAGATTAAAATAACAGGCGATATCTATGGCGGAGCCTATGCCGGTGGAAGTACCATGCGTCAGGGGGAAACCGTAACCAGACTGAAATACATCGAACAGAAGGCGGTTGTGAATAGCGTACATGAAGAAATTATTACGGTACTTGAGGA
>JBASOB010000561.1:0-2879 GCA_049657865.1 Mobilitalea sp. | reverse complement strand
TTTCTATAATCAAACACAACAAATGGTATATTACGTAGATGGTTTGACTGCTCCCCTGATCAGCACTTTATCAATTAGCTCCTATACAAAAGCAGATAATTTGATGGCTTCCGATGTTACAGCTTTTTCGATGGACACGGATTCTGTCACCTTAATTAAAAATCAAGAAATTCAAATGAAGATAACATTTGCTAATAGTTCCTCTGAATTTACGGTAGATAGAACAATTGCTTTTCGTAACCAGGCGGCGCCGACACCTGTGCCAGGTGGTATTTAGGCTTAAGAACAAAATTAGTTAGAAATGATATGACGATAAGATGACAGTTTATGAATGGAGGGATACTACATGAAGAAATACTTGCTTGGAGCAGGAGTAATCCTTATAGGAATCGCAATAATAATCGGATGGAAATTATCAGATGTACCCGAACAAGTGGATCCTACTTATGTAGCAGCAACCGCCCTCTATGGAACAGATACCTTCGTACTGACGGAAGATGAAACTTATAGTGAGGGAACAGAACAAAACCCTTTTGTTATATTAGAAGTTATTCCCTATGAAGGATATGCAGAAATTGGATATATGATTCAGGGATGTGAACCGATTCCTATGAATATTGCCGCTTTTGATAAAGCAGGCGGTGCCCTTATTATGTCATCAACAACAGCTATGACAGGCGTCTGGCTGGACGAATATACCTATGAACTACCAAGTGGTGATAAGGTCCTTGTAGATCTTGCTCATCCGGTAGATGCCCTAGATCCGTCCAAAATAGCTGCCTTAACAAATTTAGCTGATTTTGGTAAATGGAGAAATGCAGGAGCTCCGGAATATGGATATTATGAGAAAGTAGCGGCAGATACCGGCGCTTATTATCAGGAAACACGTACGGTGGATGGATTCGATGCTATTGTCTATGTTAGTGCAACCACAGAGAATAAGGGAGATTATAATTGGATTCCTTATGCAGACAGTTCGAAGGCTGATGGCAGCCATACAACTACGGATATGTGGGATATTGCAGAAACACTAGGAAAAGACAGGATAGATACTTACCAGACGGAGTATTATAGAGGAAAATATAATTTCTCTTATGATGAAACTCATAATAAGTTTTTGACGGACGTATTGAATGTACCATATGCCAAGATTGCAGATTATAAAATAAAGGTTCTTACAATCACAACGGAACAATTATCACTGAGGACGGATCTGATTGATAAGGTTGACTTGATTTCATTTGCGCCAGATAGTCACTATTATAACGGTACGGCGAATGCGATGGTCGCTTTATGGGAAAAGTATCATCCGGGTAAAATGATTACAACGAAGCCACGCAGTTTTGGATTTAATTCAGGTTTACGGACCAGCAATGATCTGACCTGGGAAGCAACTTCTGAAATACTCAGAAAAGCATCGGTGGATAATAACATTGCACCTATTATATTTGATTCAAAAGTATATACGGCAGATACTAGTTTTACCTGGAATAGTGGAAGTGGGTCTAATGTTGTCACTCCGAAGAAGACCTTTAAGGATGGGTCGAGAGTGGATAACTTGGGAGCATCAGCATCTCAGAACTTACTCAGGTTGAATATTACCTCGCAAGGATATTTTAATAATATCGCAAAGCTGTTTTTGGTTATGGAACAAATGGATCCGGATAAATTCTATAACGAATACATAAAAACTGGATTAATTCGATCAGTTAGTGTTGTAAATAGAGATATAAGTGGAACTAATAAAAAAGTTATGAATGGGGCAGTGAATATAACAACTGGTTATTATGTTGATCAGCTAGATGCTGCAGCGGCAACCGTATGTGATATCAAGAATCTTCAATTTAGGGATTCTGCTGTTGCTTGGTCAATCTATACATTTTTACCTTATAATTTTTTCGCAAATAAGATAGTAATTGAAAGCAACAAGATTTGGGATACAATAGGAATCGATAATTATGCGGTTATTGACAGTGAACTTGCTAAGGTCAGTGTTCGACATAATATATATACCTACAATGGAGACAAATCATTAACACAGGAACTGACTAACGCCGGTAAAATTAGCTTGAATCCAGCGACAATTGATGCCTTTGATTATTTTAAATTAACCACAGGCACAATTTCACCGGCAAAGGCGATTCAGTATCTGTTGAAATTATCATCTACACCTTACTATAACAAGAAAGTAATTCGAATTTTGGAGATTGAACCCTGCAAAGACTTTATCTGGGATGGAACTAAAACAGCCTGGGATGCGAATGACACCAATACTTCGGGAGTTGCCACCCCCAATGGAAGTAGTTATGCAAGGCAGTTTTATGCCAAGTTCTTCCCGAATTACAATGAAAGTATAATCATTACGACAATGACATCAATGGAGTACATCGGAAATATTGATGATATTAACACCTCTTATGATATGATTTTCTTTGGACTACGGGATGGTAAGCTGAAATCGGCGGGTGCATCAAGTACAGATTATAACTATAATACATTGGATGGCAAAATATACCTCCATAACGGCGATACCATTCAAATGAGTGATAATAGGCTGAGAGGACTTGATGATACTAATTCAAGCGGTGGTATCGATACATTCCGTTTTTCAGGGAATGATATTACTAATCTTAAATATGCTGAGTTGATTGATTTTATGAAAGCTGGAAATCCAATTATTTTGGATCAAGGATTTTATGATTCTACAAATAAAACTGCTGTTAATACAGCGAAAATAGATAGTAATTCATATATCTACAGCTTGGCAAACGAAATCACCACAGCAGTACGGCCTTCTCTCTACATTGACAGTTTATTTAGTGCAGATGGAATTTCAATTAATAAATTGGAGAGTAAATTAATCGTTAACAAATGCAAGA
>JBASOB010000560.1:0-4756 GCA_049657865.1 Mobilitalea sp. | reverse complement strand
GTGTTTATGCTGATGGAGGAAGAATCACAGGGCAAGCGTGAACTTCGAATCAAAAAGGAAAAACTCCATCTAAAAACAAAAGAGACTATTGAACATATGGATGAAGATACCGCTTTGCGACTTTTAGATTTAAAATGGATTGAACCATTTGTGAGTGGAATATTCCAGTTACCAGAAGACATGATTAATCAGATGATTTCCAAAATTATAACACTGAATAATAAATATGCTACTACATTTGCTGATATTGAAGAAGGTATAACTGAGGTCAGTGAAAACTTGTATAAGATGCTGGGTGATCTTACTGGAAGTGTATCTGATATGGAAGGGTTGGCAGAGTTTAGAAAGAGTCTGGAGGTATAAGTATGGACGAAGAAAAATTAATACCAAGCCTTAGATTTTCTGGAAATAAAGATGTTTGGGAACAGAGTAAGTTTTCTGAAACCTTTATTTATTTGCAAAACAATTCTCTTTCAAGAGCAGATTTGAACTATGAGCAAGGTTCGGTGAAAAATATCCATTATGGTGATGTCCTGATAAAGTTTGGACAGATATTGGATGTAGAAAAAGCGGATATACCGTTCATTTCTAATAATGAATTTGATGTTAATAGTACATCGTTATTGCAAAATGGAGATGTCATAATTGCGGATGCTGCAGAGGATGAAACTGTCGGAAAATGTAGTGAAATTAAAGGAATAGATGGTATGAGTGTTGTCTCAGGATTACATACGATTCCTTGTAGACCTAACAAATCATTTGCATCAGGTTATCTAGGATATTATTTGAATTCAAGTGCTTATCATGATCAGCTACTACACTTGATACAAGGAACAAAAATATCGTCCATTTCAAAGTCAGCACTACAGAGCACTGACATTCTTTACCCAAATACAGAACAAGAACAGCTGCAAATTGGACGTTTTTTTCAAAGCCTTGACAACCTGATCACCCTTCATCAGAATGAGTATGATAAATTGCTGATTATGAAAAAGGCCATGTTGGGGAAAATGTTCCCTAAGAATGGTAACACAGTACCAGAAGTGCGATTTTCTGAGTTTGATGGAGCGTGGGAGTATCGGAAACTAGGAACTATTTCTGATAAGGTTACGGAAAAAAATGTCTATATGGAGTATACAGAAACTTTCACGAATTCTGCTGAATATGGAATTATTAGTCAAAGAGAATTTTTCGATCATGATATAGCTAAACATGACAAAATAAACGGATATTATATAGTACGGCCAGAGGACTTTGTCTATAATCCACGTATTTCATCAACGGCACCTGTAGGACCGATTGGGCGTAACAAATTAGGAAGATGTGGAGTGATCTCACCTCTTTATACTGTATTTAGACCGAAAGAAGTGGACAATAGTTTTCTTGAGCAATTTTTTAAGAGCAGTCACTGGTATTCTTTCATGCGGTTTAACGGGGATACAGGTGCTCGCTCGGATAGGTTCTCTATCAAAGATACTACATTCTTTGAAATGCCAATTCCTTTTCCCAAAGTAGAAGAACAACGTCGTATCGGTCAATATCTTACCGGATTAGATGTTCTTATTTCTCTACAAGAGAAAAAGTTAACTAAGCTAAAAAATATCAAATCCGGTTGCTTAGAAAAAATGTTTGTGAAATCGGGGAGGTGATTGATATGTCTGAAATTATATATACTGAAGAAAAAGATTTTGAAGAGGCCGTCATCAAAGCCTTGATCGAATATGGTTGGGAGTCGGATATTATTCAATATCCTACCGAAGAGGATCTCATTCAAAACTGGGCAGATATTCTTTTCAATAACAACAAGCAGAATACACGTTTGAATGATTGTCCTCTGACTGCTGGTGAAATGGATCAGATTATTAATCAGGTAAAAATTCTGAAGTCACCGCTTCGACTTAATGAATTTATTAATGGTAGAAGTATTTCAATCACTCGCGATAATCCAGAAGATCTACTTCATCTTGGAAAAGAAGTAAGTTTGAAAATCTATGACCGTCAAGAAATTGCTTTAGGTCAAAGCCGATACCAAATTGTGCGGCAGCCACAATTTAAAACCAAGTCTCCTATTCTTAGCAATAGACGAGGAGATTTGGTGTTGCTTATCAATGGTATGCCTGTAATCCACCTAGAGCTAAAAAGCAGTGGTATACCTGTCAGTGAAGCATATAACCAAATAGAGAAATATTCTCACGAAGGAGTATTCCGTGGAATTTTTTCTATGATACAGATTTTTGTAGCTATGCAGCCAAAAGAATCTGTTTATTTTGCCAATCCAGGTGAAGATGGAATTTTTAACAAGGCTTTCTACTTCCATTGGGCTGACTTTAATAATAATCCTATCAATGATTGGTATACTTTTGTATATAGGTTTTTGTCTATACCTATGGCACATATGCTAATCGGATTCTATACTATTGCAGATACAGATGATGGCATTCTTAAGGTAATGCGTAGCTATCAGTATTATGCTGCTGTTGGTATTGCTAACATTGTGGCTGATAAGAAAAGTCACTGGGACGATGGTAAGCAGTTGGGCGGTCATATTTGGCATACGACGGGCAGTGGTAAAACTATGACCAGCTTTAAGGCTGCGCAGTTGATTGCCAGCAACCATGATGCAGAGAAGGTAGTATTCTTAGTTGACCGTAAAGAACTTGGCATTCAATCTTTAAAAGAATACCGTTCTTTTGCATCTGAAAGTGAATCAGTACAAGCAACTGAAAATACGGCGATTCTAACTTCTAAATTAAAAAGTGATGATCTTGACAATACACTAATCGTTACCTCTATTCAGAAACTCAGTAATATTACTGCTGATGATTCTGGGTTAAATGATGCAGACCTCAAAATAATACAGCGTAAACGTATGGTTATCATTATTGATGAATGTCATCGCTCTACATTCGGAGATATGCTGATTAATATCAAGACTACTTTTAAGAATGCTATCATTTTTGGTTTCACTGGAACGCCAATACAGGATTTAAATGCAAAGAAAGACAGCACCACACCTACTATTTTTGGAGATGAGATTCATAGATATACTTTAGGAGATGGAATAAGAGACAAGAATGTACTTGGGTTTGATCCATACCTAGTTCGTATATATGATGATAACGATTTGAGAGAGCAAATTGCATTAGAGAAATCAAAAGCATCTTCTCAACATGAAGCCATGAGCGATCCTAAAAAAAAGAAAATATTTCTCAAATACATGGACTCATCACAGGTGAAAATGTATGGAGAGCTTGTAAATGGTAATTGGATTAGTGGTATAGAGGATTATATTCCAAACGAGCAGTATCAGACATCAGAATATAGAATGGGACTCATTACTGATATTAAAAAGAAATGGTCTCTTTATAGCCGAAACAGACAATTTCATGCTATTTTTGCGACCAGCAGTATTCCAGAAGCAGTAGAGTATTATCGTCTGATGGTAAAGGAAATGCCAGAATTGAATATTACGGCTATGTTTGACCCGTCTATTGATAATGAAGGTGGAGGCTCTCTTGAAAAGGAAGATGGCATTGTAGATATTTTAGAAGCTTATAAAGCTAAGTTCTCTCAATTTTTTTCTATTGCTTCTTATGATAAATTTCGTAAAGATGTTAGTTTGCGCCTATCACATAAAAAGCCATATGAATACCTGAGCAAAGATGAGCAAATTGATATTTTGATTGTTGTAAATCAGATGTTAACTGGCTTTGACTCTAAGTGGGTAAATACATTATATCTGGATAAAGTCATGGAATACGAGAATCTTATCCAGGCATTTTCTAGAACTAATCGTCTTTATGATATGGCAGAGAAACCTTTTGGAATCATAAAATATTATCGCCGTCCTAATACTATGGGAAAAAATATTGAAGCAGCGGTAAAAGCCTATTCAGGAGATGTTCCTACTGGCCTGTTTGTAGAAAAGCTTCCAAACAACCTAAGACATATGAATACTCTTTATTTGGGCATTGAGCAGCTATTCAAAAATGCTGGTATTGAGAACTTTGAAAGGTTACCAACGGATTCAGCTACAATAGCAAAGTTTGCCAAAGATTTCAAATTATTTGTAACACATTTGGAAGCTGCGTTGATTCAGGGATTTATATGGTCTAGGAGGTTTTATCCAGACGAAAATCACGTTGAGGATGCTATTGAAGTAGCACTTGATGAGATGACATATTTGACCCTCCTTGCCAGATATAAAGAACTTTCAAGAGGTGCTGGCGGTGGTCGAGGCGGGGATGTTCCATACGAGGTGGATATTCATATCACTGAATATGATACTGGGAAAATTGATGCTAACTATATGAATTCCAATTTTGACAAGTATGTCACATTAATACAAGGTGATACCGATCCTGGAATTGTTGCAACGGCATTAAGAGAACTACATAGATCCTTTTCCATGTTATCTCAGGAAGAACAACGCTATGCTGAACGTTTTGTACACGCTGTAGAGAGTGGAAAAGTAGATTTAGTTCCTGGCAAAACTTTCAGGCAATATATTGCAGACTTCATGAAGGCAGACGAATATAGCAGAATTAACCGTGTTGTTAAGCGACTTGGTTGTAGTTTTAGTCTTCTTCGTGAACTGTTGGAGAGAAAAGTAAATATTAGCACTCTTGATAATTTTGGTAAATTTACAGAACTTAAAAATTCGATAAATAGGATTAAAGCCAGTGAGTTTTTTAAGCTTGTTCTAGGAAATGAATATGTTGAACTTAGGTTAACATTGTATAGTGAAGAATATCTC
>JBASOB010000559.1:0-2058 GCA_049657865.1 Mobilitalea sp. | reverse complement strand
TTCAAGATGGAATACAGGTACACCCATCTCAGGCAACTTTTCTTCCAAATGGTTGGTTATGGCTTTAACCTGAGTTGTCGTATTTCCCGTTACAATCAAGCAATAGTCCGTGACCATCGATATCTCTTTTAAATTAAGCAAAGAAATATCTAAGCCTTTTTTGTCTTCAACAATATCAACAACTTGTTTAAGCATTTTTTGATCCAGTTCCAATATTTTTCCTCCTTTGCAAATCTTCATAAGTCAATTGAGTTAAGGGGTGAATCGGATTGTTCTTTTTTCTTAAGTATATCAAAGTGCGCTCAACACATTCTAATGTACCCTTTTCTAAATCATCATACAAGGAATGGCGCAAAATGTCCACTTCTGGAAAATCTCGGCTAGGTTCTGTCAAATCTGCACTATAGATGAGCATCTCCAACGGAGACATTCCTGGCCTCCCTAAGGTATGACTCGCAATAGCCGCCAGAACCTCAGCATCGTCCACCTTATAATAGTGTTCCAACCAATAAGCCGCAAGACGCCCATGTAACACCGCTGGGTTCTGTTCATCTTCAGGATAGTAAAGTAAATCCCACCGACAAGCTAAACTTACCTGATCCTTTATCGCGATCTCCTTTGCCAAATCATGTGCTAACCCTGCGCAACGAGCTTTTACAGGATCCAACCCATGATGTCTCGCCAACTTTTCAGCCCAATCCGCAACATCCAACGTATGTTTAAATCGCTCCTCAGAAAGGACGCGAGTAGCTAAATTCATCACATCTTCGGCCCGTAATTCCACTATTATCCCCGCTCCCCTTTTAGCTCTCGTCTTGATTCTTCTATTATATTCATAACACTCTTCCAATGCAAAAATACAAAGCATCTCCGCAACTACCGAGAGAGACCCCACAAAAGCATGTCGGGGGTCTCCCTTCAATCCGCAGGGTTATTGGATTAAATTTGTTTAGGTTTAGCTTCATTGACGGTCAACGGTCGGCCACCATAATCCATGCCATTTAGCTCTTCAGCCATACGAGCCGCATCTTCATCTCCCACTTCAATAAAACCAAACCCCCGAGAGCGACCAGTTTCACGATCGGTAATAATACGACTACTTTCAACCTGTCCATATGAGGCAAAGAACTCATTAAGTTCCTCTGCTGTAGTATTCCAGGGGAGATTCCCGACATAAAGTGTTGTTGACATATTTATAGTCACCTCTTCGAAATTAATCATTTGGTCATTTTTAGTATGATCAAATCCGGGTAGAGTATACGAGTTTATAAGACAAAGTCATCAGTATAAAGACCGTGTTGTTGAATAAAAAGACGAACTGGCTCAGGCAAAAGATAGCGAATAGGATACCCCTGCTTAACTCTTGATCGTATATCTGTTGAGGAAATTGCTAAAGCCGGCACTTCCATATAATGAATTCTTCCCTGAGTTTCCGGGTGCTTTTGTTGAACCTTAAGGAGGAAATCACTCGCATCAAAACCCGGACGTGCCGCGCCAATAAACTCCGTCATCATTAAAATCTCTTCCACTTCACGCCAGGAAAAAATCTCACGAAGAACATCTGATCCCGTAATGAAATATAATTCATGCTCCGGCCAAATGCCACGCAAAGCGCGCAAAGTATCTACTGTATAGGATAGCCCTTTCCTCTCAAGTTCGAGGGCAGAAATTTCAAACGCTGGATTATCTTGAATAGCGCGTTCAATCATCTCGTAACGAAATCCTGCGTCTGTGATGTCGCTTCTATCTTTATGCGGTGGCGTCCCAGACGGTATGAACAGCACTTTACTTAGCTCAAACTTACTGCGGGCCATTTCTGCAGCAACCAAATGCCCATAATGAATCGGGTCAAAGGTTCCGCCCATAATCCCCAATTTATTCATTTTTCAACTTCCTTTTTTTTAGTTGTATAACATCTAGTTTAACATGAAATGAAAACTATCATTTACAAACCCTTCTTAGGAGATCGTTCGCGTTAGCCCTTTTCAGTATACCACTCTCAGTCCGCTATCAACCGCCAAAACTTCGTATTTTTCACCATTGAGTTAAAACATCTCC
>JBASOB010000558.1:0-6744 GCA_049657865.1 Mobilitalea sp. | reverse complement strand
CCCCCCAACCCTACAGCTCATCGAGCAGCTTAAGACATTTGAGCGCTACCTTCTTACTGAAGAATTTCTGAAGCATGGCATATGGAAAATTGTAGCGATACACCTCGACCCACATGATGGTAAATAGGTAAAGCCGGTACATCAGCAATCTGATTTTCTCTTCCTTCGTAAGATCATGATTGATGTTTGCCGCTTCCCTATAAGCTTTCCAAAAGCTCTTATTCTTGGAAACATCATAGGTCATAAGAAATGCTGCCGGAAAATCCGCATACGGATCGCCCCAGTAAGCTCTCTCAAAGTCAACAATACCCTCTATCACATACTTATCTCCTTGCTTAATCAGGAAAATGTTCCCGGGATGCAGATCGTAATTTACAAGAATCGGCTCTTTTATCTGTTCCAGATATTGCCCCTTGTCCCTCATCATTTTCTCATATCTCTCCAAGGACAGCTTAAGACCATGAGCCTTCCCATCGCTTAAAATCATGCCCATCATATGCTGATAGGCCTCCTTCCAAGTGGCAAAACGGTATTTCTCCTCCTGTGTAAAGTAACCGAAGTATTCCCCTTTGATGCAGTGCTGCTGCGCAAAATACCCTGCCAGCTCTCTCATAATACTATCCTTATTATCTTTCTCAAGCTTTGTCTTCATCATCGTCTGGCCCACTAAGGCCGACATGAAAAAATAATCACTTGAACTGTATTTCCTGCTAAAATCATAGGCTAACAGCTTTGGTATCGGGATTGTCGTCTGCTGTGCCAGCATCTTATAAACCTCAATCTCAGTATCCATCGTTGCTTTTTCATAGGACAGAACCGGAGTTCCCTCTGCTACAGAGACTTTCAAGATGATCTTATCATCTTCCTTCAAACGTTCGATCAGATAGACAGAGTTAAACATACCTCCTTTTAACTCTTGGATTTTCCCAACCAGACAATCCTCGCCAAAGTTAACCTTAACTAATCTCTCAATCTGTTCCTCCGTCAGCAGATGCTTCGTTCTACTTTTCATGGAATTCTCCTCCTAATTTATTACAGGATCCTATTGCTTAATACCATTTTATTCCGATTCAGAAATAATGCAATCCCCAAATATTACCTCTCCTATCATCAAAGGTATCCAAGCCTGCCGCTTTTAATTGATCAACAAAACCATATGCTAATGATGGTGCATACTTGTCATAAACATTTGTAAGTGCTGTAAACTCACCCCTAGCTCAAAACAGATGCTCAAATCAAGGTTTGTGTAATCTAATAACCTCGTTGGAGCCTATCGTAATAGCAATAATTTTATAGTTATCAAAGATCCCATCAATATGAATATGAATATGATTTTATATATTTTTAATATTATATTGTGGATAATCATGTTAGACTAACCTAAAGACCTTATAAAAAACATCAGATAAGCAAGGAGATAAACGAGAAAATGAACATGAAAAGAATGAAACAACTATTTCTAATATTGGTATTGCTTCTAGTGCTTTATCCGTCAACCCAAGTGCAAGCCAAGGTGCATAGCCTCCCTTCACTGTATATGGAGGTTACGGTTCCTGAGGATACAATCATATTAACAGCAGATACGCCAAACATGGATGAACAATGGAAAAAAGCTGGAATTACAGATCCTAAAACTGAAAAAGAGAACTTTAGCGATATGAGTGTTAAGGCAATCCTATATGACCCCAGTTCTGCCACAACCGTAAGGTTGATGCAAAAGCAGACAAGTGAAACCAAGGATTTGTTTCATCTCTCACTATTATCGGAAGATGAGTTGACCGCATATCTGGATACTCTATTTACCTCAACTGATGAAAACACAACATTTACGATGGAAAAATATCCTCAGCAAGAAACTCCTTTTTATCATTTAAGCCTGGAAGCAACTAAGGAGGGTGTTCTGTATTCAGAAATACTGTATGGAACAATCGTAAACGGTTATTCCATATCCTATGATCTATATGCAGAAAATAATACAGAGCCGTTGGACGAAAGCTTTATCAAAGAATTGGTTGCAGGTACTCATTTTACTAAGATTTTGGACAAAGCCGAAGTCGCGCAGCAGGGACAAGAAACTCTCATTTACTTAATTATTGCAATAATTATAATCATTGGCATCATCATTGTGTGGGTATTACTTAGTAAAAAAGCAGAAAGAAAGAATCTAGCAAGAAAGAAACTAAAATTAGAAGAACTCTCACGATTTTTCGTTGACCAACGACAGAGAGAAGAAAAGAACATTAAGGATACCTCAATATATCTCAATCGTACAAAGTATACGGAAGAAGTAATCAAAAACTTTTATATTTACGATAGGATATTTAAGCATATAAAGGTGTGGATTATAACAGCTATCATGCTTCTGTTATCGATATACACCTTATTTACCTCCGGTTCCTTATTAGGCTGCGGAATAATTATCGTTGTTGTGGTAGTATTTTTATTTTATAAAAGTTTTCAAATTGAAAAAATTATAGCAAGAGATATAAAAACTTATAAAAAGAACAAGAGTACAGAAGCAGTCTTTACGTTTTATGAGGAATATTATACTATATCCGGAATTCAATCCAGTTCCAAATATCCTTATGTTCAACTAATAGAAATCAAGAAGTATAAAGATTGTATGTATCTTTATTACGGAACAGAAAATGCCCATTATCTCAAGAAGGATGGTTTCGAGCAAGACCTTGTCGAATTTGAAAAGTTTATTAAAGAGCGAACAAAGACTAAATAATACGAATACTGACCATCAACTACATCAATATTAGCTTATACTAATTTTAAAGGGAACCAATTATTACATCCGCTGTAATGATTGGTTCCCATATTTGTTCCTAAGATCTTTTAGAGCTATTTTCGCTTCCAGTGTTTTACCTTCCTTGATTTCTTGTTCTGCAGCATTGAATAAAAATCATATATATTTTACAATCATTTCTCTTCATCCAAACGTATTGCAAATAAACATATCTCCTAAGTTACGGCTAAATATTTTCATTTATATACTACTTAAGTACATGATTTTTTATTGATATTAAAGTCAAAAGCAAACTTCATCATTGATCCAATCATCTGTGATGGTATTTGCCGAACTCCACCAACCATGAGCAAGTTCATGAAAGTCCCCGGTATACTTTTCGTTTTCATTTAATTCAGATATTGTTCCTGCACCAGCAACTCCATCACTCTGGTATCCCGCATTACCCACGGACAAGTAACAAGATCAATTACCGCATTATTCTTTTCAATTGCTTCCGGTAATGTCATCCATACAATCTGATAATCATATTCTTCTTCGTACTCGTCCAAATTTCTACTACCAACTACTTCTTCAACCTTACAACGAAAATAATGGGATTCCATTTCTAAGATATCATCATATTCGCCTTTTCTTCTTTCAAAAACTTTACAATATTTCTCGGTGGAATTCTTGATTACCTGATATCCTGTCTCTTCTGCGACTTCACGAATCAAAGTATTTTCGAGTTCTTCTCCCTTTTCCACACCACCGCCGGGGAATTTATAATCTCCATATCTGCTGAAAATGAGCAGATATTTATCTCCATCATTAATTATGCCTCTTGCTGCTGTTCTCTTGAACACCGCATTATCAGGGTTGTAATTTTTCAAATCCAGTGTGATTTCCATGAATTTGCTCCTTTTTATAACGAATTATATTCACTGCTCTATTTACAACTCATTGCTAATGTGCCTCATCAAAGTCTTATATACTTCAACTTCGATATCCAACATTACCGAACAATCTCATAATACCGATTCTTCGAATTACTGAAGGCCACCAGAAAGCAAACGGCTACAACAAATGACGCCAGGATAAAGAATATTGCTGCTACCGGAATCAGCAACGACACCAAAGACAACACATTGAAAATCGCAAGAAGTTGCCAGGTAGATTTAAGGCTATTTCCGTTCAAGAACGTTTGATAAGTTCCCTCCATCTCTATTACGCCCATCACGATATGATAGGAAATATATAGAGAGACAACGATCGACATGAAGGCAAGGAGATAAGTCAACGTGCCAAGTGACACCGAAGCGCCGATCAAATCCATGAAGTACAGGATGCCAGAATAAATTGCCATGCCGGCTACAAATGGCTTGATTTTTATGAAAAAATTGCTTTCTTCGGCCATTTCTTCCAACCCCTTTATCATGATGATGTAACCGATAAAATCCGGGATTAGGCCGATCTTTGAATTGCCGAGGTTCAGGCTGAAGTCTAGGAATATTAGGATGAAGCCGATGAAAATGTTTTTCATTTTTGTATGCTCCTTTTGATTGGTTTATAATGAGTAGTCTGGTAAAGCTCTGTTGCATAAGAATATTCATTTATTAGTGATTTCATACTATTATACTCCAAACATACATAATTTGATATTTTTTTCCATTCATAAATTTAGTCTATCATTTTGATAAATATATAGCTGGCTCATCCGGAATAAAATATATTATCGGGATGGCCAGCCTCTTGCTTTGTATCTACCTTTATTAAATTGGGGCGTTTACTCTGTTATTCATTTCTCGGATTTTATTAAGCATTGTCATAGAGCAACGATTATACGATTTTGAAAAGTTTAATTGCATCCTCTAACTTTGTGGCATCGTTTGCTAATTCAAAAGCAGACTGTCTTAAATGCTCCACGGTATCAATCTGCATTAATGCAGTTGCGCTGACTTCTTCCGTAGACGCTGCTATCTCCTCAGAAACAGCTGAGATGCTCTCGATTGCTTGTAATGTATCTTCTTTTGCTGTTTCTATTTTCTTCATGCCCTGTGACACAAAATCTAAATTATTAACAAGTTTTTTTACATGCTCGTTAATATTATGAAATGCTTTAATTGTCTTATCCAACGATACTGTCTGTGAATCAACAATGCTCTCCGCTTCTTTCGCAGAATCTACGGTATCTTTCGTCTGAAGATAAAGTTCTATTACAATATTTTGAATCTGATTAACAGCCTGTACCGATTGTTCGGCCAGTTTTCTGATTTCTTCTGCAACTACTGCAAAACCAAGTCCGGCATAACCCGCTCTCGCTGCTTCTATGGAAGCATTAAGTGCAAGTAGGTTTGTTTGTGAGGCAATCTCCTTTATTGTTTTTACAAAGCTTTCGATATTGTGAGATTGAATTTCAAATTTTTCAACTTTATTAATGACATTCCGGGTGATATTCGATGTGGCTATTGACTTCTGATTCAACTCCTCTACGATATCAATGCCTTCTTCCGTAATGTATTTCGTATCGCCTGCAATCTGTTCAATTTCGTAGGTTCTGCTATAAACTTGCGTAATTTCATTGGAAAGACAGTTCATCTGATTCAGACAGTTCTCAGTATCGCCAGCCTGTTGTATGATTCCCTTTTCAATATTATCAATCGTCACGGAAATATCCCTCGTTGCGTCTAACAGCATCTCGGATGTTTCTGATAAACCGCCTGCAGAGCTACTGACTTTACTTCCAACTTCCTGTACTTCTCCAATTAGTTTTCGCATATCTGCCAACATGTTTCCGATTCCGCTTGACAGAGTAAGGAATTCATCTTTTCTCTTCGTGTCAAATTTCGTTGTCAAGTCACCTTTAGCAGCTTGAGCAATTGATTTTTTCAAAGAAGATATGGCTCTCATAATTCCTCCTGCAATGATTACTATCGTTAAGACAGCAAAGATGCATGCAGTGGTTACAAAAACAATATTCATGGTTTTAATACTTCTGACCTGCTTTAGTATCATACTTTTTGGAATCAGTGCACATACTGTTGCGTCGACATCGTTTAATTTACTATAAATAAATAAGTATGTATCCCCGTTATAATTTTCATAAGAATAACCGTACTGTTCTTCTGAACCGAGTGATCGTTGATAATAGGATAAATCCGAGAATATGCTTGTCTCTTCGGTATTTGATAATATTTCTCTTCCTTCGCCAGTTACCAATCCCAGGATACTATTCTCCCCTATATCATATTCAGAAAACATCTCCATAATTTTCTTTTTGGAAATATCAAATACTAAAAACCCTTTATTTCCGCCTACCTTACGTATGATCGACATTGCATAATCATCGGTACTGTATTTCATTGTTTCCTGTGATAGTAACTCATCAATTTCATAATGTCTACCGCTCCAAAGGCTAGATGAGCCTTTTTCATTAAGTTTCACACCGGAATCACTTCCAATGAATGCCTGATACATATCACCCGTAAATGCAGTGAAGGTAGAAATTCCTTTTCCATTCGAACCAAAAACATGAATTGCTGAAATAAATTCATCTGTTGACTTTGCAACAACAATTCTTTCCATTATTTCACTTGATGCCTTAAGCGCATTGACGTTATTATTTGTGTCACTCTTAAAATATTTCATAAGATTTGAGTCAAGTCCTATTTCAATTTCTTTCTGCTCTACTGCACTTAGGCCGTAATTCAAAAACCCACTGACCGCTTTTATAGTGCTTACAGCACTATTTTCATAGTTACTAATGATAGCATCTTCCGATTTTTGATACGATACAGTCCCATAGACAGCCAATAAAACAATCGGAACCGCTAACCCAATAAACAGTTTAATTCCAATTTTCTGAAATCTATTTCCAAAATTTTTAAACAAGTTTAAGAAAGTGCCCCTTCGTATCTTGCTTTCTTTCATACTATTACCATTTTTTTCATATCAGATATTCTTGTTGAAGCGATTGTATTGTTGTCTTGTACATTTTTTTTCTTCTGACC
>JBASOB010000557.1:0-7128 GCA_049657865.1 Mobilitalea sp. | reverse complement strand
ACCAGTAACGGAATTCGTTGAGCCGGAAGCAGGTGCAAATTATATCAATAACGGAGATTTCTCCAATGCTGAAGATCTAACCGACGAAATCGATTGGAAATTCCTATTAGCACAAAGTGGAGAAGGTGCCGCCATAATCAAAGATGGAAAGATTACAATTACATCACAGAATGCCGGAGCTGTTGATTATTCCATTCAACTTGTGCAGCCAAATCTTGCCCTCAAAAAGGGATGCAAATACAAAGTATCTTTTGACGCTTTTGCATCAGAAAATAGAGATATGATTGTATGTGTATCTGCCCCCGAGAATGGATGGATTCGTTACTTGGCAGATACCACACTGACTCTTTCAACAGACATGCAGACTTATACTTATACCTTTGATATGACCACAAAAGATGACCCAAAAGCTAGACTTGAGTTCAATCTTGGAAATAAGGGCTCTATCGCTGATGTCAATATCACAAATGTTCGTTTGGAAAAAATTCAGTAAATATCGCGTACTTCATTAAGTTTACTTTATAATTATCCACACAATAAAATAGATGGCTATGGCACCGACTAGGTGACATAACCATCTATTTTATTGTGTAATTGTAAAAGTGCGTCAGGAAGTTCTCGTTGAATTTCATAAATCAGCTCTACTGATTTCCGTTTCCCTAAAACAATGCTCCTGATAATTTTTTGGAGTCATTCCAATATGCTTTTTAAAAACCTCAACGAAATAGCTCTGTGTCGGGAATGCAAGAATTGATGCAATTTGACTTGAAGAATAATCAGAGTACTTCAGCATATTCTGTGCAGTTTCTATTTTTCTTTTCTGTATATACATACTGATTGAAATACCCGTCTCATTTTTAAAAAGCTTTGATAGATAGTTCGGATGTAAGTCTACATACTCAGCAAGCATTGCAACTGTAATTCTTGTGTTAAGATTTTCATAAATATAATCAATACATTTTACAATCGGTTTCGAGAAGATCTTATCCTTCTTCAAAGCACTCATTTTCGTCGTATAATCTATCGTCATTATACTATGGAGTCGTGAAACCTCCTTCATGGTTGTACATTGATCTGCCTGCTGAATATAAAAATCGCTGAGCCTGTATGCTGCTTCATGCTCCATTCCTCGTTCAATACAGTATCTTGCAACCATAGCAACCGTAATAATAAAATGATACCGAATATTACGCAGAGGGTCCTCCGACAATTGTCCAAGTCCAACTTTATCTGCAAAAGCATTTTCGCTCAGTTTTGTCACCTTTTCTATATCCCCTAATTTAACTGCTGCATAAAAATCAAATTCAGGGCCGTAAGGAGCATGTGAAATATTGTCTTCGCGCATAACAAATTCTTTATAGTTCCATTTTTTGTAAATATCCATATTGATACTTCCTCTCGTTGCTTCATTATGTCACCATTTTGATAAATATGCAATCATAATGGTATACCCATACCATTATAAATTATATGATAGGGGAAAACATCTTCACACTCAAATTTGTGACTGCAGTCTAAAGTTTACATGCAGAGAGAAAGGTAGGTTAATAATATGAAAGAATTTACTGGTTACATAAAAGGAATAAATCTCGGAGGGTGGTTATCCCAGTGCAATCATAGCAGCGAAACTTATAACTCCTTCATAGTCGAAAGCGACATAGAACGCATTGCTTCCTGGGGGCTTGACCATATAAGATTGCCCATTGATTATGAGCTTGTTGAAACAGAAGACGGCAAATATATAGAAGAAGGATTTAAGTACATTGACAATTGCCTTGATTGGTGCAACAAAAATGATCTTAACATGATTCTTGACTTGCATAAGACAGCAGGCTATTCCTTTGACGAATTTGAGACCTCCACTGGATTTTTTAATAATGAGAAACTTCAAGACAGATTTACCGCCTTATGGGAAGAGTTAACTAAACGTTACGGAAAATATGAAAACCGACTTTCTTTTGAGCTATTGAATGAAATTGTCGAACCCGATGTTGCAGTCTCATGGAATAGCATTGCGAAGCGCACTATAAAAGCGATCAGACAATATGCTCCGACCATCAAAATACTAATCGGCGGCGTTAGGAATAACAGTGTTGATTCGTTAAAGTTACTTGATCTGCCCTATGACGAAAACATTGTCTATAACTTTCACTTTTATGAGCCCTTGATATTTACGCATCAATCCGCTTATTGGGTTAAACATATGACCTCAGACTTTCGGACCGCCTATCCAAATGAATTAGCAAACTATATATCAGAGACAGACGAGTTTCTACCTAATGGAAACGGTGAAATCTATAACCAAATAACACAGAATAAAATTGATAAGATGTTTTTTGAGGTTGCCTTTTCAGAAGCAATTCAAGTTGCTAACGAACGTAATGTTGCACTTTACTGTGGAGAATACGGCGTGATTGATCAGACCGATCTTGCTTCCACTCTCAATTGGTATCATGATATTAGCTCAACCTTTGAAAAGTATGGACTCGGAAGAGCTGCATGGACCTATAAAGGGAAGGATTTTGGAATAGTTGATGAGCATTATGCTACGATTCTTGACGAGTTAATTAAATTGTTATAACGAGTGGATGGAGTAACATTTTGCACCAGAAAATCGAGATATTATTGTAAGCATAGAAAGAATCAACTGATTATTGTGTGTTTTTTATATCTCTTTACTTGTTTTTATAGTTGTCCACTTCTCGCTATCCACTCAATTAAAAAGTAGAAGTGCATTTTTGGAGTACCTGTTTTTTTGTTATTTGCTACATATATAAGCGTCTGGAAGAAAAAAAATGCGAACCCTCTGGTGCGCATTTTTTTCTTCTAAGTCTTGCCATGCTTTAGGACAAGACTTTTTCTCGATTACCCGCTTTCTTTTTACGCTTCTTTTTCAAAAACATAATATACATCTATTCCAATCTATTATATAATAATTCATGCAATTACATTATTGGGTAATAGTTACCTGTTTTATTCCTATCTATAGCTTACTATTCTCGACATAATTTTAAAAGCAAGAAAATATTAACCTGCATATTCCATGCAACCTTAAAGAGATTTACAAATCATTTAGCAAAGAGGAGAAACACCATGTTGCGTAATATAACGAAAAGAAAAAGACAGATTTGTCTAGTGATCACGCTTTGTTTACTAATCAGCACAAGTCCAACCACTGCAAAGGGTAATACTTTAATAGGAAGTCACCTAAAGAGTATGTTATCTCCAAGGCACACGGAGCAAATAACAAACAATGAACCGGCTGAGCTACCGCTTAGGATACCAAGGCCTGAAAGTCTGTCGCCTGTATCTAGCCTAAGCATTCACTCGACTCCGGGTACAATATCCTCATTTTCTAGTGAATATATTACAATTAGCAGACCGGATGATGGTTATTCCTGTCTATTTGCGTATGGAAGTTACCAATTCACAGCAACGGTTCACGGTACAGGCCTAGTTGATCAAACCGTAACCTGGTCGGTTTCTAGCAGTTCCGGCTCTTCGGCTACCATGGATGATTCCTCCGGCCTATTATCGGTTGGGTCAACAGTTGATACTCTTACAATTACAGCGACTTCTGCTCTCTATGGTGTATCAGCTTCCTACGTCGTGTATGCTTATTCTGAGTCTTCGTTTGGCGGGGCATGCCCTACACCAGCCGCGCCACAAGGAATTTCTTTAACTGCTAATACTGTACTTGAAAATCAACCCGCAGGGTCAGTCATTGGTAAGCTTTATGAAAGTAATCATGCTATTGATAATCCGGCATATCGTTATACACTGGTAACTTCAGATAATAACGCGTCAACTGTGGACGACGATTTACTCAGTAGTGGAAATTCATCCTTTGTAATTGAAGGGAATATTCTAAAAACCAATGCCGTATATGATTATAATACAAACCAAAGCTACCGTATCTTGGTCAAATGCGAGACATACTACTCAAACATTGACTATAATACCATTTTTAAGACTTTTACAATTGATATTCAAGAAGACAATATAGCACCTACCGCCACCCTAATACTACCATTTGGTTCTGCAGTATCTCTATCCTCCAATGGTATCACTATCTCCTTTAGTGAAACTGTAACCGCTATATCGAACGGGACTGTAATCATAAGTAATGGGTCTTCGGACTATATTTATACCATATCAACCGATTACAATTATGTCAGCGGCACTGGGATGAATTGCAGAACAATCATACCCTTTGAGAGATTTATAAACGGTGCCACTTTGCTTAGTCTTACACCAAATACAACCTATACCGTCTCTATTTCATCAGGTGCTTATCAGGATGTGGAGGGACTGTCTATTTCAGATAGCCTAGGAATTGGAAGCTTTACAACCGTAAAAAGCAGCGAGAAGGAGATGGTATCCTTCGCTCTCGATTCCTATATAGGCACTATAGCAGCGAACCAAACCGTGTCTGTATCAGTTCCTCATGGGACCGATATTTCTGCTTTGACTTCAATCATAACTGTCAGTAATCAAGCAACTGTATCTCCTGCTAGTGGAACTACCCTTAATTTTCTAATAAGTAATCCTCTGCCCATTGTTGTAACTGCTGATGACGGGACAACAAAGACTTATGCCGTGTCACTAACCGTGGAACCTCCTGTTACAATTCCTGTAAGCTCAATTACAGTAAGCGGTAACAATACTGTTGTTCTTGGTGGAACTCTGCAATTTATTGCATCGGTCCTTCCGGCAAATGCGACCGATTCCAGTATTCTCTGGGGTATAACGAGTGGAAGCGCCTATGCCTCTATATCTCCAGAAGGGCTTCTAACTTCTACCGGAGCTGGATCTGTAACGGTTACTGCAACTGCAAAGGATGCTTCGGGAGTGTATGGAACAGAAACAATTAACATTTACCAGCCTTCACCGGTTATTACATCCGCTCCAGTTGTCACATCCATCCCGATTGTTACATCCATCCCGGTTGCTACACCCACTTCGCTTCCGATGGTAATAAAACCTGTGTTTAATATAGAATTATCAGCGATGGATTTTGATGCGTCAGGTAATCTGCTTGTACCAATCTCATCGAAGGAATTAATGGCTACCCTATCTGATTCGACAATTGATAATATTGCAATAACACTTCTAATGTCGAACAAAATTATAGATTTAGTCGGTAAATCATCCAACCTGATGCTCAGCGCTGATGTCCTAAGTGTAATTAAGGAATCAGGGAAAGGATTAACAATAACATTGAGAAGCGAAAGCAACAGTCAAGGCAATACTTGGAGCTTTTCTGCAGATCAGCTTTCTTCCTCCAATGAGGTTATGACGGCTATTAATCTTATTATTAAAAGTTACTCCTTAACGGATAAATTAGAAAACAGCAAATCACTAAGTAATTATTTGAAAGGTAATGGTCTGATCCTAAGCTTTTCCCAGGACAGACTGCTTCCGTCCCAAGCGAGCGTCAAATATTATATAGGGGATCAGAAGGGTTTTACACCAGGAAAACGAATATACCTATATCACTACAATCAGACGACCGATAAGCTCGAAACATTACCTTACAGCTCCGCTTATAAAGTGAATGAAGCTGGATTTATTAATATTAACATTGCCCAAGGCTCAGATTACGTGATGTTACTTGAACCAGCAGCTTTAGAGGATCTCACAACTCTGAGAGAGCAAATCTCAGTAACACCCGCCAAGAAGACACTTTCTATGGGTAGTAATACAAAAAGAACAACACAAATATTAATTGATCTTCCTGTAACCCTATATCATCAGTCAGATACTTCAGGAGCTGCATCACGTAGTGCTCTCGGTGCAGCCACCGTGACCTACTCCTCTGATAATGCAAATGTGATAAAAGTAGATCAGAATGGTAAAGTAACAGCTGTTGGATCCGGAAAAGCAACTATTACAACAAAAATAACTTTATACAGTGGTAAGGTTAAAAATGTAAAAACTATAATAACTGTAACAGAATAGACTTTTGGTCGTGGACTTATAGGGCATTCAAGTATGGTGCTTGGTGGTGTAAACAGATTATGGAACGGCAATAAAAAGCCACCTTTTCAGTGAGAATTCGGTATGAATAATCTCACGGGGAAGGTGGGTTTTGTGTATTGGAGGGCATTGTATATTTGATTATATTAATGTATCTTTTGTCACATATTGCAGATTAAGTATTTTTATTTTATTAATTGCATACTGTCATCTAGCGACCATCTCCTTATCATGTATCAACAATCTTTGATAAGGCTTTCTCGGATTTTTGTTTATCTTCGATTCCTTTTATCTGCTTGAAAGTCGGCAAGCGACTAGAAATCATATAATTATACGACCATTTGTCTCTCTTTCAGAATGCTATAAATTTAAAAAATTTTCAGTTAAAAAAAGCTGTTGCTTATCATTGTTTATTTTATATATATTGCTACTATTAGGATAATTAATTTTTCTCAACAAATGAATGCCTAAGACTCGTGCACAATAATAAGCTGTGACAGCTTCATACGCATTAAAAAGTCTATCTCTCGTTTCATCCTGATTTACTTCATGTTTAGATAAATTATATACTTTAGCAAAGTTATCAAGAGCAACAATAATATTATTCTCCACGATGTTTAACCCCTTAATTAACTGTATAGATTTTCCAAGAGTAGTATTATGAAATCGCAAATCACCTAACACTTTATACCTCTGTAATATTATTCTGCATATAACTTCTAAATGCATACCACAATTTTGAACTACATATCTTGCATGCATTCTAATATCACATATATCAATGTCGGATCGAGCGTATTGTAATGGCCTATATAATGACCTCTCCACCCCTCCCGGAAATGTATTGATAACAGGATTAGATGGCATTGCATAAGCCCCTATACCTCCTATTTTTTGATCAGTGATCCATAAGTTGTCCGTTACATACTTCTCTCTATTTTCCATTAACGATAAAACAAAACTATTAATACAATTCTGTATATTTTCATCTAATACATTGTTATACAAATATATAAGTGGTTTGAATATTCTTATGCGGCAGAGCCGCAGTTCCGGTGTGGCGTGAGCCACCAGTCCGGAACTACAGAGCCACCACTTATTCACTAATTGTTTTGTCTAATCCATATACTTCTCGCATTGAAATATCTT
>JBASOB010000556.1:0-2520 GCA_049657865.1 Mobilitalea sp. | reverse complement strand
GAGATTTTATCAGGTTTTAACTTCCGATTCCACGACATATCCCCATTTTCAACCATCTTAGAATCCTCAAAGTGCATTGCGATTTTCACATCGTAATTTTCTCTAAGGAACTTACAATTTCCCGCATGATCTGAATCGCCATGAGTTAAAATAAAAAGTTTTAACTTTTTAGGTGTTTCTCCGGGCTTATTGAGCGCTTTTTTCAACACTTCATCAAGAAACATACGTTTTGCCGAAAATCCGGTATCTATAAGCACAAAACCATCATCTGCTTCGAGCAAATAACAGTTCACCCCACCTACATCGATTATTTCTATACCTTTTGACATGGCTTTTTCTCCTTCTACTTAGAGTAAATCCTTCTAGTTCAATATATCACGAATTACCACAAAATAATAACAGACATTTGGTGTTAACTTCGACCGTAGCACAACCTACGGTCAACTTATATGAACTATCGCCCCCTAGCGCATCACCTGATCAAGGATGATTCCAGACCTTAATTTATTTACAACAGTTCTCTAGTCTCAACCTATCCTAAAAACAGTAGTTCCCCTGTCTCGCAGGATAAAAAGCGGTCCTGTAGTCTCAACCCTAACTTATATTTCATGTCCAAACTATACTCGGAGGATAAAAAATAAGGTTTCCAGCAATCGGTGATTTTACCTAAAGTCTGAAAACCTTTTGTTTTAAGCCATTCTCGGCCTATTTATTTGTCTTTGCTTGACATCAACACAACAGTCTCCACATGCTTGGAGTTGAATTGATAGCTATCAAATCCATTGTTCCAAGTCCCCTTTTTATCAAGGGTCGTTTTGGGGAACATATCCAAGATTAACTGTCGTTTGTGGGAACATATCCTAATAGTTTACACTTGATCAATACTATTAATTAGAGATATTATGAAATACATTCTTCTATTTCTATTTCACCTCCAAATCAATCTAATTCCCCACTGCAAATTAGGATTTTTTTTTAAAAAAATATTGACATATCGAATTTTATATGATATATAATAATTAGCACTCAATAAGCCAGAGTGCTAATAAAAATAAATTGAAAAGGAGTTGTTATTTATGGCTGGATTAGTACCTTTCAACAGAAAGAACAAAGAAATCTCTACAACCACTGGCTTTGAGGACTTCTACAACGTACTTGATGACTTTTTTTCCAATGATTGGCCATTTAGAAGATCCCTCACGCATGACACTTTCAAAGTTGATGTCGAAGATAATGGCAATGAATACCTTGTTGAGGCTGAAGTGCCAGGTATAGACAAAAAAGACATCAATGTTGAACTTAACGACGGAAAACTTATGATTTCTATTACAATGGATGAACGTAATGAATCTAAGAAAAAGAATTTCATCCATAGAGAGAGACGTTACAGTTCTATGAGCCGTTCAATTTATTTGGAAGATGCCAAGTCAGATGGTATTAAGGCAAAACTTGAAAATGGCTTACTTAAAGTCTTAATTCCTAAAGAAGAAAAGCCAAACAATAGCATTACGATTGATGTTGAATAATGCAAACTTAAAGCACAGTGGGTCAATTACCCCTGTGCTTTAGTTTTTTGTTCTTGTTTATGTTTGTCTTGTTAATTGCTTTTAATTCAATTAGTATTTCTTTATGCAATTTTGATGTTATATTAGGAAAAGCAATAAAAATTCTTTTCACTACCTCTTTACTCTGTTTTGATATATCATTAAAATTTTGGTTAAGTTCATCGATTTTAGTTGCTAATATCCTTATCTGAGACTCTTCTTCCGAAGATTGCATAGATTTTGATTTTAGTGAAAGTTTCTCTGACATCTTCTCCTTGATTTCATCTGCAATCATATGAAGCTTTGATAAGTTGGTATTCAATTTTAAAGTTTTTAGAGTGGATATTATATTATCAGTCAGAAATATGGATAGTAATAGTAAACTTAATGTGTAACGCATATTTAATGGCAGATTGTTAATCATATTAAGCAGAATGGGATTAAGAAAATATATCGTGATTAATGACAACACCCCAAAAATTAATGAATTATGCAATACAACTCTTCCATGAATATTGAACTTATATTTTGAATAATCCCACCATTTTAAATGATATACGCGTTCTAGTAAATAACCCGTAACATATTCCAAAAGACTAGTTATAATAACCGCAAGAAAATAAACTATTATGGGATTTTCCGAAAAAGGTGTCAAAACATTTATGACTACAAGCGCTCCAATACCATAAATCGGACAATATGGGCCTGTTAAAAATCCTCTGTTTACTAACTTTTTCTCTGGGACTGAACAGTATATCACCTCACTCACCCAGCCAATAAAGCTATATGCCAAAAATAAAAGAAATTCATCCACCAAGTAATGCATATACAAATTATCACCTCAAAAAGTAAAACTACTTTAGCTTATCTCAATGAATGGAATTTTGCCTACAATCACCTTTATCAAGATAATTGTAGGCAAGTATTGATTACTCGCTTCGTAATGCTTCAACAGCATCCTTTTGAGAAGCCATTC
>JBASOB010000555.1:0-4646 GCA_049657865.1 Mobilitalea sp. | reverse complement strand
ACTAAGAATAGGTCTGTATATATGATAATTAGATATACAATCAATAATAAACAGAGATTTTTGGAGGATGGATATGAATATAAAAAAGGAACCAGACTATAGGGCCTTAGAAAATAATATTATTGATGTAATCAAAGAAGAGCAGATTAAATTGGGATACATTCTAAAAGCTGGTTTATAGTAAAATATAAAAAGGCAATTACATATAGGATTTTTTTAAATCCTATACCAACAATGAGTTTGTACTATTTATTTTCCATGACTTAAATTCGTTCTTCGGAAGTGAGTATGACCAGTATTTGATTAAAGAATTTATCGTTGATTACTTTTAAATAATGATGTATCTTCATTAGTATTAAATGATATTGATTATTGCATATATAGTTTCTGGGATGCTTGTTTGAATCAAACTGATAAATTATGTGATATGATACTAAAATGTGATGTAAGCATTGAAACATGGGAACAACAAAAAAGTATTTATTTGGCTTCTAATTGTTTCTCATCTTTAGAGGTAGGGTTTGCTACATTTTTTCTTAACAGATGCAATGTATCAGGTGTTATAAAAGGCGGACCAATAGGCGGGAAATCACAGAAGGGAAATTATCCTATTAATGCACGATTTAATAAATATGATTTAATAAATAAAATTCAAGCGATAGGTGAAAAACGTAATCAAATTTCTTTCTATAACTTGGATGCCTCAAGTTTCATGCAGATAATAGTACAACAATATCCGATAGAATCAACTATATTAAATATTGATCCTCCATATGTTAAGAAAGGGGCTATGCTATATGAAAACTCATTTAATAAGGATGATCATGTTGAACTTGCGAGTATCATAAAAACATTAAAACATAAGTGGTTTATTACGTATGATGAGTGTGATTTAATCTATGATATATATAATGACTGTAAAAAAGATGTCATTACTTTGAATTATAGTGCAGGTCAAACAAAAAGCGGAACAGAGCTAATGATTTTCAGTGAACATCTAATAAACGATTTATCCTCCGATATAAGGACTGCATAAAACCTACATATGATATATTACTTTTCATGAATTAATAAAATAATTACAGATAAATATAAGAAGTAGTAAAGGCATTGTATATGCTTTTACTACTTTTTTAGACTTAATCTTAATTAAATAATATAATATAGCCTATAATCCAATATATTTTTTTGTATTCTTTTAGTTTAATAAAAGAATCATTGAAAATAACAGAAACTTTTGCTATAATGTAAAAAATAAGCACTAACGATTCAAGTTTGGCGACTCTTCGTTAATGCCCATACTGTAAAGTGGCGGTCCACTTCTTTTATTTATGGATAATATACCATAGATTTAATTGTTATGCAAGTCTTTTTATGCATTAACTATGGTGTCATTCTATTATTGTGATTCAGGCCTCCATAATGCCGATTATGGGGGCTTTTCATTTGTAAGGAGATGAAATCATGGCAAAATACCAACCAATCATAATGCCAAGGAGCAAAAAATACGGAAATAATTACTGGAAATCCTTCAGTATCAAAGAAAACCGCATAGTAACATTTTATAGTGATCTGGAGTATAAGAATTGGTTGACTATTGAAATGAATCCGGATATCGAACATTTTTGCGAGCAGCCTCTTGAGATTGAACTAACTGTTGATGGTAAGACAAGTAAATCTGTTTTTGATATGTGGGTATCTTATAAAAACGGTAGTGAGGAGTTTTGGGAGGTAAAGTATTATAAGGATATCGAAGGTTATGACAAGAAGTCAGAGTTAGTGAGAAAACAGATTGAAAAGCAGAAGATATGGTGTATTGAAAATCATTATATCCATAAGGTTAGGACTGAAAATGAAATAGAATTAGGACCAGAGTATATTAATAACTTAAGATACTTATCACATTTAATTAAGCATTTAGTACCGTATAAGGATGTATATCCGTTTAGAACAGAATTACTGACTTTCCTGCTGCACAAGAATAGGACAGTCGGAGATATCATTAATTCTAAAACATTGCCTGAAGGCAATGAAGTAGCTATTCTTGCTTATTTAATCTATGATGGTACCGTTAAGGTCAACCTTACCATGAAACCTTTTGCACACAATACGGAGGTAGAATATCATGGCTGAAAAGAAATTTAACATTCTGGAGCTAAAAGAAGAGAGCAAAACCTGGAGAACAGTCCTGACTGATAAAATGCCTACTGAAGAGAAAGAGCTCTTTCTAAAAAGAAAAATGGCAGTTGATATGTATCTGGAAGGACAGTCATTAAAGGATATTACCAAAGTTACAGGGATTCACAGAACTGAACCAAGCAGGTTTATTTTAAGATGCAGGAAACTTGATGAATTCGGCATCCCATTCGGCTTTCCTGCTTTAATACCATATAAAAGGCAGAATGAATATATCCGGAGAGAATCTCTCTTAGATACCGGTAACAAAGGATTATCAGGAGCATTCAGAACTTTGATTAATTCATATCCAGGGTTGAATGATTTTATTATAAATACCTATTTCGGTAAAAGTAAAATGCCTAAAGAAAAAAATATAACACCTAAATTAACGCATACAAAATTCCTGGCTGAATGTAGAAATTTAGGTATCAAGGAAAGCGATTATCCATTTACCACAAATGATTTGGGGCAACGCGCCATGTACAGGTACCTGAAAGAGATGGAAGAAGAATATAGTAACAATGCCATTTACAGATATGGTGATAATGCCGTACAGAAACATAACTCAGTCGGAAGCGGAAATATTAATTCCATGCCGGTAACAAGACCATTTTCTGTCGTTCAGATGGATGGACATAAAATCGACTGTATAATGACGGTTAAGATCATGACACCTGAAGGAGACATACAGTCACTACCCATTTCACGCATCTGGCTGTTAACAGCGATTGATGTTGCTACCAGGACAATATTAGGTCACCACATAACGATTAATACAGAATACAATAGGTTTGATGTCTTGAAATGTATCAAAAATACCATAGAGCCAAAAGTAAGGATGAATTTTACTATAGAGGGGTTAAGGTATCCTGAAACCGGCGGTTATCACTCCGAATATATTCCGGAAGCTGGATGGGCATTGTTCGATGAGATTATGTTGGATAATGCACTCGCTCATCTTTCAAAAGATGTTATGGGACAGCTTACTGAGTATCTAAAATGCACAGTCAACTTTGGTCCAGTAGCAACGCCAGAACGCAGAGGTATCATTGAACGTTTCTTTGAAACCCTCGAAACCAGAGGGTATCATCGACTGGTCTCAACAACCGGAACAGGTATAAACGACCCTCGGAGGAAAAACGCTGAAAGCGATGCTATCAAATTTGAAATCAAATATGAGGATATCATAGAGATTACCGAAGTATTAATAGCGCAGTACAATATTACACCACACGAGTCACTGAGTGGATTTACCCCATTAGAAATAATGAAGCAGAGAATGGAAAGAGGACTTACCCCTAGATTTCTTCCTTATGATTACCGTAACAATTTTGAGATACTTTCATTTACCGATATACGTACCGTAACCGGATCGATGGAAACCGGCAGAAGACCTTATATCAGTTATATGAACGTGGAATACCGCAGCGAAGTTTTATCGAAATCATATTCATTAATCGGTGAAAAGCTTATCATAAAAATCAATCCAGATGATTTGCGGTTTCTTCAGGCGTACTTTGATGATGGTACAGAATTTGATCTGTTAATCGCAAGTGGAAAATGGTCAAAGACGAAGCATTCCCTTAAGGACCGGCAGCGTATCAATGCTTTCTTAAACTACAATAAAATAAAGCTTACCCAGTTTGATGATCCGATTGATATGTACCATAAAAAACTTTTAAAGGATTCTTTGACTCAGAAGAAGGAACGGAATAAATTATTGGATTTAGAGAAATCCACAGATAAGAAACAAGATTTTAACTCCAAGGAAAATCCACCTGTACCAATAAAAAAAGCAGAAGATAAGGGTAACTGTATCCAAGAAGAATGTAATTCCAAAACAGAAATGAATACTAATCCTTTGCATGTTAATCCGGCTATAGCCAATAAGGCATTATTAAGTAATGATGATTTAAGGGAATTATTCAAGAATAAGAATAAAAAGGCAAAACTATTATAATAGAACAGAGGGTGCAGCATGGATTCAATAAGACCAATATTACAGCCAAAATCACATCCTATTTTTACAGGGGCATATTCGTTGAATACAAATGCAATAAACCAGTTATATGAAGATGTTGTAAAATGGATTGATAACAGGATGCCCGGTGGAATCATTTACGGTAAGCCGAGGATAGGGAAAACGAGGGCAATCTCGTTCCTGTCCGACTTATTAAAAGATACTTATGGGCAGCAACTTCCAATATATACAATAAATATGACCATGCATAAGGCTAATGAGAACTTCTTTTACTCCCTGGTTCTGAAAGATATAGGACATGATTTATATGATAAAGGGAAGTCCAATGATAAAAGAGACAGAATAATCAGTTATTTTGCTGAACGTGCTATCTCAACAAATCTGAAAATGATCATTCTGTTTATAGACGAAGCCAATTACCTATACGAACAGGATTTTATCTGGCTGATGGATATTCATAACAGATTGGAGCGTTACGGAATTCGTT
>JBASOB010000554.1:0-9617 GCA_049657865.1 Mobilitalea sp. | reverse complement strand
TATTGTTGATGTCGCTACTACTAATCTCCGTAACATTCCTATTACTGTTATTCTCCTTTGCAAATGCAATGGTGGTTGTTCCTAACGCCAGAACTAATGCCGTTCCTATTAGTAATTTTTTGATAATCATATTATTGATCTCCTTTTCTTTGTTGGATGTTTATTTGCTTCGTTACTATATTTATATTTTAGGTTATAATTATGGTTGAAATATGGACAGAAAATAAATTCATTCAAACAGACTGTCATAAAAGATTTAGTATCCTTTATGACAGCCATGCATTATTCATTTTATTCCTTTAATTATAAAAAGTCTTAATCCTAGATTATTCATCTAGTTCTTTCGAATGGTGCTCTGCACCGCGTATTTACTGTATTTTTTGCTGTTTATTACTTTCACTTAACAAGTGAAAACAATTGTATAGAAAAAGAGCTCCATCTTTTGTATAATAAAGTCACGACAACAAACAAAATACAAAGGAGCAGCCCTTATGCATAGTTTAAACGAACTTCATTTAGAAAGCAATAATCAAATAAAAATAAATTTTAATGGAGGTGATTTATCCTCCGACGCAGGACTAATTCCCATCAATGAATTTGCCTGCAAAATCGGTTTTGATAAACTGTTACAAACACATTTCAAAACCAATGATACTGCATCTTTCCGCGTTCACACGGATACTAAAAATGCTATGCAGAAAATTTACCAAACTGTAGTTGGGTATTTTCAGGATGATGATGCGGATGAGCTTACCACGGATCCTGTATTTACGTCGGTTCTCAGAAAAAAGGGGCTTGCCTCCCAGCCAACAATGTCACGCTTTATCAATCGCTGTGATGATATCTGTCTCATGCAATTCGAACAGATTCAGCAGGAGCTACGTCAGCGGATTTACTCTATTCAGAAACCGGAGCAGATTTTGATTGATATTGATTCCACTTTATTTGCTACGTTTGGTAAACAGGAAGGGAATGATTACAACCAGCATTACAGTAATTATGGCTATCACCCACTCCTTGCATATGATGGTCTTACTGGTGATTTGCTAAAGGCGGAGCTTCGTCCAGGTAACATTTATACTTCCAAAGGAGCTGCTGATTTTGTATATCCATTGCTTCTGGAGTTTCAACAGGATTATCCGGATATGAATGTTTACCTTCGCGGTGACAGCGGATTTGCTGATGTCATGCTCTATGAGAAACTGGAGTCCAACGGTGTTTCCTATGCCATTCGGATGAAAGAAAGTGGACGTCTTCGAAAAGCTGCTGAAGAACTCGAATCAGATCTTATGAAAAAAACCATTGGTAATCAGATTGATTATGCTGTTGTCTACGGTGAATTTATGTTTAAAGCAGACAGCTGGTTATATCCAAGAAGAGTTGCAGTTAAAATAGAAAAGCCTTTTGAACAAATGACTCATCTTTTTACGTTCATAGTAACAAACATGGAGAGTGACCCTACAGATGTAATCCGCTTTTACTGTAACCGTGGAGCGATGGAAAACTTTATTAAAGAGTCTAAAACTGGTTTTAACATGGATGCAATGAGCAGCCACAGTATGACTGTGACCGCCAGCAAACTTCAGTTATCCGTATTGGCATATAACTTATTTAATTGGTTTAGACGTCTGGTATTACCTGCAAAAATGCGTAAACTGCGAATTGATACCATACGCTTAAAGCTGATAAAGATAGCTGCAAGGATTATCCATTCAGCAAGATATATAATATTCAAACTTTGCAGTAGCTGTCCGTATCAGAGCGAATATTTAGCAACGCTTCAGAACATTCGAAATCTTACTGTAAAGTTGGAATAACAAAAATGATGTACCTTGACAGTTCAAAAAAATGATAATTGTGGATATGACAGGGATTTTCTACCCTTTTTTAAGTGTCTTAGCAATGTTTATGAGTCTGTGAAAGTTTTTCTGTAAATAGTATTAAAATAGGTCTTCTATGATAAAATTCAATTATCATAAGGAGGCCTATTTTTATGGCGAGAGAAAAGAAACCAGTACACAAAGTACAAATGACAGATGGAAAAAAAAATATTATCCAACAGCTACTACAGGAGTATGACATTGAGACCGCTGAAGATATCCAGGATGCTCTCAAAGATCTTCTTGGCGGGACTATCAAAGAAATGATGGAGGCCGAAATGGATGATCATCTCGGATACGAAAAGTCTGAACGCTCCGACAATAGTGATTATCGAAATGGTTATAAACCAAAGAGAATCAACAGCAGCTATGGCAGTATGGATATTCAGGTTCCACAGGATCGAAAATCCACTTATGATCCGCAGATCGTAAAAAAACGGCAAAAAGACATTTCTGATATTGACCAGAAGATCATTTCCATGTATGCAAAAGGAATGACGACCCGGCAGATATCAGAGACAATCGATGACATCTACGGCTTTGAAGCTTCAGAAGGGTTTATTTCTGATGTGACAGATAAGATACTTCCACAGATTGAAGAATGGCAGAACAGAGCTCTCGATGTCGTATATCCAATTGTTTATATCGATGCGATCCACTATTCTGTTCGTGACAACGGAGTGATCCGCAAACTTGCTGCTTACATCATTCTGGGTATCAACACAGAGGGAAAAAAAGAAGTGCTTTCCATCAGTGTGGGTGATAATGAAAGCTCAAAATACTAGCTTTCTGTTCTCAATGAACTGAAAAATAGGGGTGTAAAAGATATCCTGCTTATATGTGCAGATGGACTATCCGGAATAAAAGAAGCGATCTCAGCGGCATTTCCCAAAACGGAATATCAACGTTGTATTGTTCATCAGGTCCGTAATACACTTAAATATGTTCCGGATAAAGATAAAAAGGCATTTGCCATAGATTTGAAGACCATCTATCATGCTCCGGATGAAAAAAAGGCCCTTGAAGCATTGGATCGCATCACACAAAAATGGACACCAAAATACCCGAATTCAATGAAACGCTGGAGCGATAACTGGGATGTGATTTCACCGATCTTCAAGTTTTCCTCAGATGTTCGAAAAGTCATTTATACAACCAATGCAATTGAAAGCCTGAATGCAACTTATCGCAAATTGAACCGCCAACGAAGTGTGTTCCCAAGTGATACGGCTCTTTTAAAGGCTCTGTATCTTTCAACATTTGAAGCTACGAAAAAATGGACGATGGCAATTCGAAACTGGGGTCAGGTATATGGAGAATTAAGCATCATGTATGAAGGTCGACTGCCTGAATGAATAAAATATTTTTTTGTGAGAAAGGTGATATTTTCACCTTCTCTTGACATGCCTGAAATCCTAAAGTATATATAAAATATGAGCTGGAAGCTAATTCCATAGCTATCCAGCTCATCAACTATCATAGAAGATTAGTATTTACAGACTTTTCTTCACAAACTCGTCATTATCTCAATCCATCTAGATCTACCGAACAACAGCGAAACAAGAAGGATGGGCCACACTTTTAGAAATTTAAAATAAACGATAAATATCTTCACATTCCAAACATTTCTGATCTTTTTATAAAATAGAGACAACCAAGTAACATCCTATTACTGAATGATTTCTTAATATACATAAATCTTATCTGCCCTAGATAATGTTTGTCCATCGTCCATGATAACTGCATAATTTTACAAATTACTGATTTATACTATTATCATCAAAGCTTGTGGCTGAATCAGCAAAAACTAAAATAGACTTTAATTTCTTATCACTATCTATACAAATCCATACAATTAATTTTTGCCATAAAACGCTAATACCAAAGTTCTTCTGTCTGACTCGCTAAGCACACTACTCCTTTTGCCAATATTACTAATTGATTCATCGATATATACTTTAATATCATATAAATTTTCTCAATCCTTGAACGAATAAAATAATCAATGATTTTATTTAAAATGAATGCTATAATGTAATGTATCTTTAAATAGAAAGGACTTTTCCATTATGACAGATTCATCCATTAAATTTTTATATGGGAAATTTTTTGAAATTAAATTGCTCAAATCTACTGGTGATGCTTTTCAGCAACTAGTATATCAGTTATTAAGTGAACTTTATCCTTCATTTGAAAAAATCGAAACACAAGGTGCTATTGGTGACCGAAAAAATGATGGATATTTACGTGGACAAGGTATATTTTATCAAGTATATGGACCAAAAGATCTTAATACAAATGCCACTTCACAAAACACAGCTATAACAAAAATGCCTAGTGATTTTTACCTACTAAAAAAACATGTAGACTCAGGATATTGGGAAGAAATCAAAGAATACATATTTGTTTTCAAGTCGTTTCGTGGATCATTTCCAGATGTAATCGAGGAAATGAAAAAAATGGGACAAGATAACCCTTCCGTAACATTTTCAATTTGTGATATCGTTGATCTATTAAGAAAATTTTCTGAATTGAGTATAGAAAAAATGGCTGTTGTTGCTGATACATTCATTCCAGAACCAGATTTTGAGATGGTTAGTTTTGAAGTTATGGGTGACATTATCAAACATTTAGTATCTGTTGGATCATCTCAAAATATAGATTATACTAAAGATCCTCCAAATTTCGAAGATAAAATCATCTTTAACAACATAGCAAATTTTCACGCTCAAAACTTAAGAGTTGCAAGTTACAAAATAGATCAATTGGATGATTACCTTTCCTCTTATTCAGACAAAAATATTGCCGACCTCCTTTGTTCAATTTTCAAAAAATTATATAATGATTCTCAATTATTATACCCTGATGACTCAGTTATGCAATTTCAATATATTTTAAGTTCTTGCCATAAACCAAATACACCTGATATTCATTTACAAACTATAGAAACAAACAGTTACATTATGATGGCAAAATATTTCGAAACATGTGACATTTTTGAAGAGCCGCCCAAAAAATAAAGTAGTGGATTAACCACTACTTTATTTGTACTCCCAGCAATTTATCCTGTGGGCTAGTATCATACAATTTTAATCTAACACTTTCTGTTAAATGTTTTGCAAATGAATCATCTCCTACATCCTTAGCTGCATTAATAATATTATCATACATATCATAATTCATATTTAGAATATATTGTTTTTTCTGATCAACACACATTTCACTAGCAATCTTCAACATACGATAACATTGTCTTGGATCTGTTTCAGCAAACAAACTCCCATCATGATAAAGAAACTGAACATTGCTATTCTTTTGTATGTCCCACATTAACATATCCATGCAAAACATCTTAACATTGCCAATTCCACCAGAACCATCATCTTGGATTTCAACATTTATATTATATCTTATTTTATTGTCTCCGGCATTATTTACGATATCTATACCTGAATATTTTCGCTCTCCATATATATAATCAACATATGTCGAAAACTTACGATTCATCTCATTTTTCATTGGTTCGATTTTATTAATATAGTCAATGGAAGCAATGTTATCTTTTGCCATATCTGCTTGAAATTCAGCCTTTTTAATTTCCAATTGCTTTATTACTGAATCATACTGTTGCATTCTACCCAGCATAACTCTTAGTTCCGTTAATCTTTCCTGAAGTTTTTCATATTCTGAGGTTGAGACTTTGTTTTTAATAAACTCCATGTTGTTATTTATGGTTTTATCTAATTGACTAAGTTGATTTTTAATCTTGTCAATCTCCGTCATATACCCTTTTTTATCCTTAACCAATCTTGCTTTTCTTCCATCTAGTAAGCGTTCATGAAAGAGAGATATTTCATTTAGAGTTTTAAGCATTTCCGGTGGAAAAACAACATTTGCTTCCTTATACAACTCATTAACACGATCAGCCTCAATATCTACTTTAAGCTTCAAATTATCATCTATGCTTTTAACAATATTTTCATACTTTACAATCTGATTGATAAGATCGTTTTTTTCTGAAGTAATTTTTGCTATATCCGCCTTGATTTCATTATAACCTTCTGAAATCTGAAATTTTTCTAATTTTATCTGTAATTCCTGTATTTCTTTTTGTAAGTTAGTAATTTCAATTCGAATATCACTCCCAGACATTGCATCTTTAATCTCCGAATCATTTTTCAGTAATTTTCTACTACTTTCAATTTTGTTTATTTCATCCTTAACTCTTATTTTTTCTAATATTAATGATACATCTAATCCCAGAAGAAACGAATTTAAAAGTAACGATTGATGCTCATCTTCACTTTTTTTATATTTATACCAGTACAAGTATCCTTCCTTTGGAATTCTTAAATTACGGCTAATTAATCCTCTAAAGGTAATATACTTATATTCTTCAGCATGAAAATAACTCTCTGCTTCAAGAAACTCTTTTAGCTCGGTAATCTTGATTTTTTTCTCGTCTAGATAAATAAATTTTTCATCATTTACACTTCTTATGATTTCATGTTCTTTATCTTGGCAGCATAAAACTAACTTAAAATCCCACCCTGTTAATTTCAATATCTCTTTGTGCGCATCGCTTCTGCATCCCATACAATAATCAATCAACTTAATGGACAAAGTCTTACCCACACCATTTACTGTATTAGTTTTTTTTGCATTTTCAATACCTTTACTACCAAGAATTATATTCATCGTATTTGGTAGCAGCTCTAATTCATGAAAGGATTCTTTATTAGCACTCAGCTTCTTTAGATACATTAAAAAGTTCTCCTTTCTGATTCAGATCAATAGCTCTTAAGGCAAAAAGTAGATCTAATGTTAAGATAAAATTATTAAAAGAATGCTTTTTTGAAATTTTTCCTTTTTTAATATAGTTTGAAACGATTTTATCCCAACATGAATCTACTGTCATAGGTGCAGATAATACATCTAATACATACGCTCCTAATCCTAAATACGACTCGGATAAAGCTATGTGTTTTTTGGGCATTATCATATTCATCTGCTCCTTTCTATTTATGATTCTAATTATTTATTATACCATTCGAAATCAAGATTGAACAGACACTATTAAAAATTCATTATATTACTCTTTTACCAATAACGATAAAATTTTCATCAATTCTTCAATTTCTTCTTTCGTCAAAGTTATCCCTTTACCCATCTTTTCATGCTCTGGTGCCCACTCACGTATATCGTATTTTGGCGTAGCTCCATTCCAACTAATAAGATTAATTTCTTTTCTCCAACCTTTTGCATTCTCCGAAAGAACGCCTATTTCTTCGATTATGTCGTATTTGATATCTGCCATAATGCCTCCTATAAACTTTTCATAACATCAAGTAATGTTGCATAACTATCAACATCATGATAAACAACATTTTCTGTTGATATTTCATTAAATAATTTTCGAGCACATTTTATCTTTGCTTTTTCTATTGGTCTAAGGCTTAAGCTCTCCAATGTTCCTTTTGTTTCTGCTATAAAATAGATATGCTTTACTGTACCTTCGTTAAATGCAATAGCCCAGTCAGGAGAATAATTTCCAACCGGAGTAGGAATTGCAAATCCTTTTGGCAACTTTGCATATACACACACTTCAGATGCTCCTTCTAATGATTCTGCAAATTTTCTCTCAACACTCTTTTCAGCAGTACCGTCGGTATAAACATAATCTTGAATATGCTTTTCAGCTCTAAATGCTTTATCCATGCTTGCATGCTTTTCTGCTGTAAATATAGAATTCTCATATTTTCCGGCAATTCTGTCATAAGAAACATGCTCAACTATCATGTTTGCTTTTTGTTCTTTTATTAGGCGGATTACTTTTGTGATAAATTCTTCTGGATTATTCTTAAACATTGCAAACTTAAATGGACTTATTCCGCTTATGATTGCTGTAACAGTTTGACCTGATATAATTAAGTTGTAACACCCGTGTATAGTTTGGTAAAATACATACATACTCCAAGGAGATGTTACAATGACAAACAATCGTTACGAGCCTGAGCTCAAACAAAAGGTTCTTCGCCTCTATCTGGAAGAGGGACGAACCAAGAAAAGCCTGACCGAAGAATATAATCTTGGACAAGGCACGCTGACATACTGGTTACAGCAATACCGCAAAGAATGCGATAACAGCCCAACAAAACGGGAAGAATCTGATTCATACGAAGTTGCAAAAAAGCTACGCAAAGAAATTGAAGAACTCAAAAAGGAAAATGATTTTTTAAAAAAAGCGGCAGCATTCTTTGCGAAGGAAATCGATTAGCTCAGTACCAGTTCATCCAGAAATATCAACAGACATTTGGGGTCAGATGGCTTCTTAGAAGAATGAACATCTGTCCAAATGCTTACTATAATTATCTTAAAAACAAAAAACATGCTTATCGTCAGGAAAAGGCAGAGATTCAACGTAAAATTGTTGAAATCTACCACCGCGAAGATGGAGTTCCTGGATACCGAATGATGAACGATTATCTTAAGGGTATCGGAATCATTCGTTCAGATCTGACAATACATCATTTTATGAATGAATTGGGCTTACGTTCCATCACACGTCGAAAGAAACCAAACTATGTAAAAGGAACTGCCAATAAAATCTTTCCAAACCTTCTGAATAGGGAATTTGATGTAAAAGAACCCAATAAAATATGGTGTACTGATTTTACATATTTAACTCGTCCAGATGGAACAATGCGTTACAATTGCACGATTATAGACCTTTGCGGTCGTGAAGTGGTTGCATCATTAAACAGCAGTCATATCGATACTGAATTGGCAAAGGAAACCTTGAAAATCGCACTAGAACGTCGAAAACCAGCAAAAGGAATTATCCTGCATTCTGATCAAGGGCGTCAATTTACCGCAAAAGAATTCAATAAATTTTGTGATAAAAACTATGTCCAACAAAGTATGAGCAAAGCAGGCTGTCCATATGACAATGCCGTTATGGAAAGATTCTACAATACGCTCAAACACGAATTCTATTATCTCTACAAGTTTGATTCAAATGACATTCTTGACCAAAAGCTCTATGAATTCGTTTATGGGAAATATAATCACGTAAGACCACATCGTGCAAACGGTGGACTTACACCTTATGCTGCACGATGTCGTGCAGCGTAAGAAATTTTATACACTAGTGTTACAAAAATGCTTGACTAGGTCAGTTCTTCTTGTTAATACAGTACCTTCGGCAATCTTTCCAATCAGATCATATTTAATCTGGCTTGTTTCTGAATGCTTTAATGCATTGGTTTTTGACTTTGCATCATAAAACGAGTTACTTTCTCTAACCATATTCGCAGACATTATATCCTTTTGCTCTGATTTTGAAACTGTATAAAGCAGCTCCGATACAAACAATTCTTCATCAATGTGATCTATTGCTTTTTTAATCAGCTCATTACTATCAAAACTCACTGTGTACGCATACTTATGATTAATGTATCCCCAAAGTGTTTGAAATTCCTTCTTTGCAAAATTTTCATTTAGGTCATTACTAGGAATTGTAGTCTCATTACTTTTTCTTAACTTCTATACCTCAAATCATGATCACCAATTTATACATAAATATGGTAGATAAGATTTATCGAAAATTATGAATATTCTTATGCGGCAGAGCCGCAGTTCCGGTGTGGCGTGAGCCACCAGTCCGGAACTACAGAGCCACCACTTATTCACTAATTGTTTTGTCTAATCCATATACTTCTCGCATTGAAATATCTT
>JBASOB010000553.1:0-6098 GCA_049657865.1 Mobilitalea sp. | reverse complement strand
CTCCCTTGCCTCAATCACTGCTACATCTTCCGTATTTACCGGATAGAATCCAACTACTAAGAAGATGCCGAATTTTTCTTCTATCATTTTCTGTATTGGACGAACAGCTTCGGTTGCTTCTTGAATTGTTCTGAAATCCTCAATCTCTACATTAACAGATCCCAAGTAACGGTTTGGTCCATAATTATGTAAAATCAGATCGTAGGCTCCTTTTATGAACTGAAACTCTTCTATTTCATCATATATTTTACTAGTGAGTTTTTTGTCTGCACGTTTTCCAATAATATCATTAAAAGTGTCAAATACCAGTTTGATACCGGAGTATAAAATGAATGCAGAAACTAATATTCCTGCATAACCATCTACCTGAATATCAAATAAGATTGAAATAAATCCAGCAATTACAGTAATTGAAGTGACCACCGCATCACCCATTGCTTCGATTCCCGATGCAATAAGTGATGGTGATTGAGCTTTCGCACCTGCTTTTTTATCATATAGACTAAGCATTACCTTAACTAGTACTGTAATTATCATAATGATGATAGCAGTTGCTGTAAAGTTTACAGCTTTCGGATTTCTAATAGCTTGAAATGAGGCTTTTAGAAATTCGATACCAAATACAATAATAATGACGGATATAATTAATGTAGTAATATACTCTATTCGTCCATATCCATAGGGATGTTTTTCATCTGGATCTTTTGTTGCCAGTTTTGAGCCCAATATAGTGATTACAGAAGATGCCGCATCACTAATGTTATTAATCGCATCCGATACAATAGCAACGGAGCCAGCGATACTGCCAAGTAATATTTTGACGGCTGCCAGCATAATATTTACAACAACGCCAACAATTCCTGCTTTTATAATAATAGCCTGCCTAATTTTTTCTTTTTCCATTCTGTTTCTCCTTAAAATAAACCAAGTGCAATTGCTTATATTTCATAATAACAATAATAACATAGAAAGCAAGAGGCTATAATATAATTTATCTTGTTCCTTCAAATTCTTCTGCAACCTCTACCAGTAAATCTCGAATCTTTAAATGCTGTGGACAGGTATCCTCACATTTCCCGCATTTAATACAATCGCTCGCTTTTCCATTATTAACGGTATGTACATTGTGGTAATAATAATCAGTATTCCAGTTATGAAACACTTTTTTGGAATTCAAGCAAGCAAACAAATCCGGAATAGCAATATTCATTGGGCAATCATCAATGCAGTAGCGGCAGGCTGTGCAAGCAATCAGATTCTGCGCCTTGAATATTTCACATACATGATTGATAGCTTCCTGTTCTTCTTTTGACAGCGGATAGAAGTCTTTCATGTAGCTGATATTATCTTCCATCTGCTCCATATTGCTCATACCGGATAGCACCATACGGATTCCTTCAAACCCAGCTGCGAAACGGATAGCATAACTTGCCGTACTTCCGGCTTGCAGTTCCTCTAAAACAGCTTTTGCATTCTCAGGCAGATTCACAAGATTACCACCTTTTGTTGGTTCCATCACAATAACCGGTTTACCATATTTACGGCAGATCTCATAACATTTACGGCTCTCAACAGCCGGATCTTCATAATCCACATAATTAAACTGAATCTGAACAACTTCAATCTGTGGGTACTCCACTAATATTTGTTCAAGAACAGATGCCTTATCATGGAATGAAATTCCAAAATGTCTAATTTTACCTTCTGCCTTTAATTCCAGTACGGTTTCATATGCTTCACATCTTTTAAACTTCGCAAATATATCGCTACTTTGTGCATGCATCAGATAATAATCAAAATAATCAACTTCGCAAGCCTTTAACTGGGATTCAAACAACGGACGTATTTCTTCCTTCTTCTCAAAAAAATGAGTAGAGAGCTTATTCGTCAAAATGTACTGTTCCCTAGAATAACGCTTAACAAGGCATTCCCTAAGCGCGGCTTCACTTTTACCACCAACATAGCCATGTGCAGTATCAAAATAATTGAATCCATTCTCTATAAAGGTATCAATCATGGCTGAGAATTCGGAATAATCAACCTCATTATCCTTCATCGGCAGTCGCATACAACCAAACCCAAAATTCTTTTTCACGTTTTCCATACTTAAAAACTCCTTTCGATGATGATCCAAACCTATCTGGAAATCATTTGCTTGTATCTACTATATCACTTGGAGTTCACTCTATGGCAAGGAATTTTTTTAGTTCGTATGTAAAATGTAAAGGTAAAGGTAAAGTTTGCGCTCTACTTAACTATCAGCTCCTTATAAATCTCTAAATCAACATTTTTAAAAACATTAATTATGATTCGATCTACTTTTTCAGCATTCCTATCTAGAAACTCCTGAATAGATTTCATTGCAATCTTTGCCGCCTCCTCATTTGGAAATCGAAATTCCCCAGTTGAAATACAACAGAAAGCGATTGTCTTGATTCCATGATCTACAGCTATCTGCAAACAAGAATTATAACAGTTACGTAAATCACCTTTTATAGCCTCCGTTAACTTGCTATATACAATTGGACCCACGGTATGTATGACATGTTTACATGGCAAGTTATAACCCTTTGTCAAAATAGCACTTCCGGTTGGTTCCTCGTAATTCTTGTCTTCATTTCTCCTTCTACGCATGTACTCATAACACTCTTCCCTGAGTTCTATTCCAGCTGCTGAATGAATCGCATTATCAATACAGCTATGTCCTGGAACAAAGCATCCTAGCATCTGAGCGTTCGCTGCATTAACAATTGCATCTACCTGAAGTCTTGTTATATCTCCTTGCCATAACGAGATTTTTTCTGCATAAGGATGAGTTGAATGATATTCTTCCTGAATTGTTGGAATATTATCTATCGTTATGATCCCCTTTTCTACAGATTCCTGTTTCAAAAATTCATCTTGTATTTCTATGAACTCTTGTGAAATAGGTTTTGGCATACGGATATTCATCAAAGAATGCATAATATTTCTTCTATCCTCTATGCGTACCTTTAAATCTTTGTATTTCACAGAGTCTATACAAAGCTCTTTCACGATCCAGTCAAGCTTTTCATTTTGCGACTGATTACTCATTATCACTCACTCCTTTATTCTATCCTTCCATTCGAATTATAATTTTTCCATTTGCCTTATTTTTCTCCATAAGTTCATGGGCAATTCCAATCTCGTCCAAAGTCATAACATAGCTTATAATTGGAACGATATGATGCTCCTCAATTATATTAAAAATATCGTCCATGATATCCTGTGTTGGATAATTACTATAAAAAGAACTCAGGTATACTCCATTTGGAATATTTTTTATTATATCAAAACCATCTTTTGGTGTACCTCCAAGTTGTCCTGTTGAACAAATAATTCCATGCTTTTTTAATAACTTTGAGGTTTTTGGAATCGCTACCGGACCAACTAATTCCAATACCTTTGATATCCTATTTGGGAAAATCTCAAGAATTTCATCGTTCAGCCTTTCACTATCTAGCAATGCATAATCTGCCCCAGCACCTCTTAAAAAATCCAATCGCTCCGGTTTTCTTGACGTTCCAATGACAATACATCCCCTCGCCTTTGCAAGCTGGATTGCAGCAAGCCCTAGTGCACTGGTAGCACCATGAATTAACAGTATATCCTCTTTTTCTAACTGAAGACATTCAAACAAAGAACCATATGCAGTAAAAAATGTTTCTGGGACAGCAGCCATTTTTGTCCAATCCAGAGTTGTATTAACCGTAAAGACATGGGTTTGTGGAAGCAGGGCATATTCCGCATAACTTCCATCAAAACTTCGCCCCATTCCTCCCATCAGTGCAACTACTTTATCACCTTTTTGAAAGCGGCTGTCTGAAGGATCTTCAATCACGCCAACACATTCTATTCCGGGTACGATAGGTTTTCTAATATAGGATGCATCTGCTTCATATTGCCGTAATACTAACTCCGCATGGTTGAGTCCAAAAGCTTTCACCTTAACAAGTACCCATCCTGGTTTTATTGCTGGCATTGCAATACGGGCTACTTTCATCTTATTTGCTTCACAGGTTCCATTTAATACAACTGCTCTCATTGGTCTTATCTCCCTTCTTACACCTGAAACGTTTTAATCTTATTTCTAATTTAATTAAATACGATATCTTTATTTCCAATGCATTGAATTATCTGCATAATATCTTCATCAAAAGAAATTGTTCTTTTTGCTATTTCCTCTGAACTAAAGGGATACTCTTTGTTAAATCTTATTAATGTTGCTTTTGTATTATGATAGGTCATCTGCTCAAACGGAAAGCGGATAATGCCAGGAGTATTAAAACCTACTCCGAACTCCAAATATACAATGCTTTTCCCTTCACTCTCCCCCAGAAAATCACCATATCTTTCATCCGCTTTGTACCATTCCTCATCCTGTACAAAGAATGTATTGTGGCGCAAATTCACATCCATTTCCCCACCGCATACTGGGCACCTGGGTACCAAATCAGAAGGAATCCGACAATCCTCTGTCTGAAGCACCATTTTTTTAATCAGGTCTTCATTGTAATATAGTTTATTATGACACCCTTTTGCACATTGAAGATAGGAATAATCTCCTTGAATTTCAAACACTTTGTCTTCCTGAAATCCAGCTTTTACAAACTGACTTTCTACATTTGTTGATATTACAAAATATTTCTTGTTTCTCACCAATTCTAAAATTTCCTTATAAAGACTTGTTGCGGGCATTAAATAACGGTTTACATCGATATGTCTTGCCCAGTGAGCCCAGATTTCTTCTTCTGTTTCAAATGGATAAAAGGTTCCTGAATACATATCAGTAAATCCGTATTTTTCCATAAAATCAGAAAAATGATCGGTAAATCTTTTACCACTGTAAGTTAATCCGGCTGCTGCAGACAATCCGGCACCTCCACCGATTAAAATATATTCGCTTTTTTCTATGGCTTCTTGTACCTGTCTGATTCTATTTTCTATATTTTCCATAATAATATTGCCTTTCTACAAATGTAAATTACACAACCTCTTTCCAACATTGCGGATCAGCAGAGTACATATTATGCGTATATCCATATGCTACCGCAGGGCATCCTCTGCAAAATCGAAGCAATTTGCATTTTGAACATTTTTCAAACTGATCATATTTTCGGTACGCATTCATAGCATCGCCCACATAGATATCATACATGCTACCCGTCAATGCATTACCAATCGGGCTTTCCATTCTTCTGCATGCAAAAACTTCTCCTGTTGGTAAGATCGTCATATGACAGTTTGCACAGTTACATCCATCATACATAATATGTTCCTCAAGTCCTTCCGGGATTTTATAAAGTCCTTTTTCATAAAGATACAGATTCCAAAGATGATCCTTTAGGTTAAACGTTGTTCCCCTATCCTTATAGGTTTCAAACTTTCTCCATAACCGGTCTAATAAATCTCTATATTCATTTGGCTCCAAATGAGTTTCTTTTTCAAAACTAGTGGGACAATACCTTGCAAATGCAAAGATATCTACCTTGTTTTCAACTACCAAATCAACGATATCTTCCATTTCCTCTTTGTTCGTACCAGAAACGGTAGTCATGATAGCAACATCAATGCCTGCCTTTCTAAGTACAGCAATTTTTTCTATCGTAGTATCAAAAGAACCTGGTTTTCTAATCATATCATGTGTCTTCTTCATTCCATCAATAGAAAGCTGATATTTTCTACATCCATGTTCTCTTAATCTTATACAAACTTTATCATTTAAGTGAAATGGATTACCAAGTATACCAAACGATATCTCTTTGTCCTTTAAAAGCTTGGCTATTTTCCAGAAATCCTTATGAAGAATTGGATCACCTCCTGTTATATAGAAATAAGGGAGGCGTTTCATTTTTTCACACATTTCTATACAATTATTGATTACTTTTCTGGCATTTTCTAATTTCATTTCCACGAGGCACTTATTATTATCCTCTGAGAAAATGTAACAATGTTCACATCTTTGATCACATTCATCCGTGATATGAAACTGATAAGCAAAATATTCCATTTTAATATTCCCTTTCTATTTAATATCTATTCTGATATTTTTTCATATTTTTCAATTTTAGGTAGCT
>JBASOB010000552.1:0-1952 GCA_049657865.1 Mobilitalea sp. | reverse complement strand
GTGTAAAGACCTCTACACTGGTAAAACCGGGAAGGGAAGCTATACTCTTGAGGGTTATGGAACTATGATTGTAGAGTTATAAATTAAATCAGAAGTAAAATTTGGAATAACAATAACTGTAATAGCTAGAACAGTAATAGCTAGAACAGTAATAGCTAGAACTGTAATAACTAGAACTGTAATAACTAGAACTGTAATATCTATTACAGATACAGATACAGATACTGATAAATACATAAGCCGTCAAAGCATAACATATAGTTATTGTTATGCTTTGGCGGCTTATTCTCTTCCTTATTCTCCTCGTAATTCCTTATCGAAATTTTCAAAACAGCTGGTATTCGGCAGGGTTTGAAAACTCAGTGAGACAATTCGCTCAAAAGAAATACCGTTTGGGTCAGAAAACCATTTTTGGTACATAGAAATTATTCCGAATATATAAAAGTCCATCAGCAGATCAACCTCGGCCTGTGAATTGTTCGTATTGATGAAGAAATATTTGATCCAGAGCGGTTTTAGACTTTCTACTACTTTTTGAACAAATTCAGCATCTCCATGAGCACCGAACAAGATGGAAATAAACTTATTATTTTGAGCAAACAATTCAAAAATAGCTTGCATGACCTGTGCTGCATTCATGTTATTTGCTTGTTCCACAAGACTGATTACAAATGCGTAAACACCCTCTAGGGTACGAGCTTCCGATTTATGCAATAAATCATAGATATCGGTATAGTATTGATAAAAGGTGCTTCGGTTATATCCAGCCAGAGTACAGATATCTTTTACTGTAATTTTATCAATGCTCTTATTAGTATACAAGTTCCAGAAAGCCTCTTGGAAATTGCTGTCGGTTGTTTCGGTTTGTTCAGGGTTTTTCTTCATGGGAGTCCTCCTGTTCCTGATATTTTTATATATTTTAACATAATTAGCAGAATAAGACAACACGGTGTTGGATAATCCGACACGGAACAGAGATATGTTGGTTGATGGCAGACAAATTACTTTTTATAATAGAACTTATCGTTAGTAGCAGGAGAGGAAATACAATGGCATTTATTTCATTTGAAAACGTATATAAAGAATATGGCACAGGTTCTGGCTTGGTGAAAGCATTGAATTCTGCGGATTTTTCTGTGGAACAGGGAGAACTCGTAGTAATTCTTGGCTCTTCCGGTGCAGGGAAAACTACAGCACTTAATATTTTAGGTGGTATGGACAGTGCAACAAGAGGCCGGGTAATGTTCGATGGTAATGATATCACGCACTGGAGTGAGGATCAATTATGTGAATATCGCAGGAATGAGGTTGGGTTTGTATTTCAGTTTTATAATCTGGTGCCTAATCTTACTGCACTGGAAAATGTGGAACTTGCTGCTCAGATTTGCATTGATAACCTCGAAGCCACCCAAATGTTAGAAAAGGTCGGCCTGGAAGGTAAGATCAATAATTTTCCGGCACAGCTTTCCGGTGGGGAACAGCAACGGGTATCGATTGCCAGGGCATTGGCAAAGAATCCAAAGCTTTTACTTTGTGATGAACCAACTGGAGCACTCGACGATGTGACAGGGAAACAGATTTTACAGCTTTTACAGGATACCTGCCGAAGAGATGGAATTACCGTTATTATTATAACTCACAATAGCGCAATCGCACCAATGGCAGATAAAGTACTTCGTTTCAGAAGCGGTAAAGTTGTAGATGTTAAAATCAACGCAGAACCTATGAATATTTCAGAAATTGAATGGTGATAGTATGAAAAAAAGAGCATTTTATAAAGACATCAAAAACACATTAAAAAACAACCTGTCAAGATTCTTTGCAATCGTTGTTATGGCGGCACTTGGCACCGGTGTTTTTACAGGCTTTGCGGCGGGATGCATGGATATCTTCAAATCAGCAGATCGTTTCTATGATAATCAGAATACTTATGACATTAAAATAGCCTCTAC
>JBASOB010000551.1:0-7668 GCA_049657865.1 Mobilitalea sp. | reverse complement strand
GGTCAATATGATATTATTGTATCAAATCCTCCGTATATTCCGAGCAAAGATATTGAAGATTTAATGCCGGAGGTTAAAAATCATGAACCAGTTGCTGCTTTAGACGGAAGCGCAGATGGATTATTATTCTACCGCAGGATTACAGCTGCTGCAAAAGGGCATCTGCTTCCGGAGGGATACATTTTTTATGAGATTGGATATAATCAGGGAGAAGCTGTGAAACAAATTATGATCCAGGAAGGTTTTACGGACGTAAGCATTATAAGGGACCTGAGTGGATTAGATAGAGTAGCCTTTGGAAAAAAGAGTTAATATAGATGGAGGAATTTGTAGTATGTTTGATAAGTTAGAGGATCTCTTACTTCGATATAGGGAATTAGAGAATGACATGATGGATCCGAATGTTGTAAATGATCAGAACCGTTATAAGAAACTGACCAAAGAAATGGCTGATATTACAGCTGTCGTAGCAAAGTATAAGGAATATAAGGAAACTCAAAACAGCATGGAAGAAAGTTTGACGATGCTTGCTGAGGAAAGTGACGAAGAAATTCGTGAGCTTGCAAAAGAAGAATTAAATGACTGCAAGCAAAATATAATTAAAATTGAAGAAGAACTGAAACTGCTGTTACTTCCTACAGACCCAAATGATGACAAGAATGTTTATGTAGAAATCAGAGGTGGCGCCGGTGGTGATGAAGCGGCTCTTTTTGCTGCAGAATTGTATCGTATGTATGTAATGTATGCAGAACGTAACCGTTGGAAAGTGGATACCATGAACATCAATGAGAACGGTATCGGTGGTTTTAAAGAAGCAATCTTTATGATTAATGGAAAAGGTGCTTATTCAAAACTTAAGTATGAGAGCGGCGTGCACCGCGTTCAGAGAGTACCTGTAACAGAGTCAGGTGGTAGAATTCATACCTCGACGGCAACCGTAGCTATTATGCCGGAAGCAGAAGAAGTAGAAGTTGCACTTGATATGAATGACTGTAGATTTGATGTATTCCGTTCTTCCGGTAATGGTGGACAGTGCGTTAATACAACAGATTCAGCAGTAAGACTTACCCATATACCGACGGGAATCGTTATTTCCTGTCAGGATGAGAAATCCCAGTTAAAGAATAAAGACAAAGCAGTAAGAGCATTACGTGCAAAACTTTATGATTTAGAGATGGAGAAAGCTCATAGTATAGAAGCAGATGCAAGAAAAAGTCAGGTTGGTACAGGCGATCGTTCAGAGAAAATCAGAACTTATAACTTTCCTCAAGGACGCGTTACCGATCATAGAATAAAGTATACAAGTTATAAGATTGATGATGTATTGAATGGAGACATTCAGGAATTTATTGATAATCTTACAGCAGCAGACCAGGCTGCAAAATTAGGTAAGTTACAAGAGGAATATTAAGACATGAAGCAGAAATCCGTGATTAGCAGCTTTAGTAACACTCAAATGAAGAATTTGGTATTACTGCAGAAGAAATCAAAAGCAAGAGAGGAACAGGGCGTTTTTGTCATAGAAGGCTGGAAGATGTTTGAGGAGGCGAAAGAGGCCGGTATCCTGAAAAAAGCATATGCTTCCGAAACTTTTTATTATGAAAAGATGGAAAATGCCCCAGACTATTTTGACGGCTTGGATTATGAGATTATCACGGATTCTGTATTTAATGAAGTTTCAGATACGAAGACACCGCAAGGCATCATGGGGACAGTAAGCAGAGCAGAATACAGCCTTGCTGATATGTTGAGTTCCCCGGATGCCTGTTTGCTGTTATTGGAGGAAATCCGTGATCCGGGAAATCTGGGTACGATGATTCGTACCGCAGAAGGGGCAGGAATCACTGGAATTATTTTCAGTGAGGCAACCGTGGACATTTATAATCCTAAGGTGGTTCGTGCAACCATGGGGTCTTTATACCGGATGCCCTATTATCAAACGGAAGATTTTTATGAAACTTTGAAGGAAATTAAAAGACATGGCATCACGATATATGCAGCACACTTAGAAGGAATTACTTATGATACAAAGGATTCCTTTAAGAGGAAATGTGCCTTCTTGATTGGAAATGAAGCTAATGGTTTATCGGAGAAGGCTTCTAAGGAAGCGGATACCATGATTAAAATTCCGATGGCAGGGAAAGTGGAATCTTTGAATGCTGCTGTCGCTGCTGCAATTCTAATGTATGAAGCGGCAAGGCAAAGAAGAGAATAAGCCGTTAAATTAGGTATTTCCAGACCTTTTTCACATGAAATACACAATTTATGATTAAGATGAAATTAAGCAGACAGACAGTGTTTCCGTAAGGGAGTTGAGCGATATGGCAGTCGAAGTTTTCAATCGATGTGAGAAAAAATTCATAATAACGGAGGAGATTTATCGAAATATAAGACCTGAACTTGAGGAATATATGGAAGTAGATGCTTATAGCCGCAATGGAGATTTCTATACGATATGCAATATATACTATGATACTCCGGATAACCAAATCATCCGAAGATCAATTGAAAAGCCTGCATATAAAGAAAAATTGAGACTTAGAAGTTATGGCATGGTAGAATCTAGGGATAAAGTGTATCTGGAAATTAAGAAGAAATATGATGGAATCGTCAATAAACGTCGTATTTCAATTCCGCTCGAAGATGCCTACCGTTTTATTCAAACCAGGGAAAAACCAAAACTTGGGAATATAAAGAATGAACAGGTAATCAACGAGATTGATTATATGCTGAAAAGATATCCTCTTCTTCAACCGACTTTATATCTCTCTTATGATCGAAATGCTATGTTTGGAATTGATAATAAAGAATTCAGAATTACCTTTGATACGAATATTCGAACAAGACGTGAAGAGTTGAGCTTGGAAAAGGATAATTACGGAGAACTGCTCCTGCCGCCTGGATTATGGATCATGGAAGCAAAAATCAGTAATGCAACTCCGTTATGGTTTGCAGAATTGTTATCAAAATATAAGATTTATCCAACTACCTTTTCTAAATATGGAACTGAATATCAGAAATCGATTTTACATAGAGGAGTTATAAATTCGAAATCGAAATTAAAACAAATTTCTATAGACTAGGAAAGCGTAAAGATATTTTCTTCAAGCGGAAGAACTTTGAAACTCGCACATGGGGTGCTTGTTCTTTGTTTTCCTAGGTATTTGAGATGGCGCAAAGCACATAAAGGAGGAATCTATGTTCGAAACTATTTTTGGAGTCGCGTCAGATACTACACTTACGGCGTTAAGCATCAGCACAATTTTATTGGGACTTGCAGTTGCTTTGGTACTGGGATTAGTATTATGCACCACTTATTATTATACAACTGTTAAGAAGAACCGGTCAGCCAGCTTTATGATGAGTATCATAATATTACCTGCAGTAGTTGCGATTGTAATTTTACTCGTGGGTGGCAATATAGCAAGAGCCTTTTCCATGGCTGGTATCTTTACGATTGTTCGATTTAGAAGTGTTCCGGGAGATGCCAAAGACATTTCCTATATATTTATCACCATGGCAGTCGGACTTTCTATTGGACTCGGATACCTTACTTTGGCAGCAGTGCTAACCGTAATCCTGGGGCTGGCAATTGTATTAATCGGTTTCACTATGTTTGGTGCAGTCAAAGAAAAGGAAAAAAGGTTAAAAATCGCAATCCCGGAAGATATGAATTATGAAGGTGCATTTGATGACTTATTTACGAAATATACAGATTCCTGCGAACTACAGAAAGTTAAGACCACTAATATGGGAACCTTATATGAGCTCAATTATGATCTCATTATGAAAACTAACGCTTCTGAAAAAGAACTCATTGATGCGATCCGCTGTAGAAACGGTAACTTGAATATACAGCTTGGAATGAAGGAAAGCGCAGGACAGCAACTATAGAGTGATTATGAGATATGCCATTTGAGAAGCGGTTACCATCGGCCGGTTTTTAAATGGTATTTTTATTAAAAATATACGAAAGATTAGACTAGAAATATTATCTTATCAAAGGAAACAAAAATAATATATAATATTTTATCTTGACATTTCTGCCATTTTAGAATAATGTATAAATACACATAATAATAGTATAAATATAAATCCTATGTATTCTGCAAAATGACATACCTTATCGATACTAAAGGAAGTATTAAAATCGATAACTCCATAAAGGGAATGTGTAGGGCGGGAAACATAAGTCAACAGTGAATACCGATTGGTTGGAACGGTTTTCACTTCACTGGATTTTAATGCGTGCTTAAAGCACGAAGATGGAGGCAAATATGAATTTAAAAGGACGTAGCTTTTTAACATTAAAGGATTTTACATCGGAAGAAATCGGATATTTCTTGGATTTGGCAGCAGAGTTAAAGGCAGATAAGAAGAAAGGCATCACTGGAAATAGTCTGAAGGGCAAGAACATTGCTTTGATATTTGAGAAACCTTCTACTAGGACTCGTTGTGCATTTACGGTAGGCTGTATTGATGAAGGCGGACATCCGGAGTATCTTGGGAAGGATGATATTCAACTCGGATACAAGGAAAGCGTAGAAGATACTGCACGTGTACTTGGAAGAATGTTTGATGGAATTGAATTCCGTGGATTTAAGCAAGAAACCGTGGAAAAATTAGCGGAATATAGTGGTGTACCAGTATGGAACGGATTAACAGATACCTATCATCCTACTCAAATTCTTGCAGATTTCTTGACATTAAAAGAGCAGTTTGGTAAGCTTAAGGGACTGAAACTTGTTTATGTCGGAGATGGTCGCAATAACATGGCCAACAGCCTTATGATCGGCAGCAGTAAGATGGGAATTGACTTTACGATTCTTGCTCCGATGTCCTTATGGCCGGAACAATCACTGGTAGATCTTTGCGAGACATATGCACAGGCAAGTGGAAGTAAGATTGAGATTTCTGATTCACTCGACGCGGTTAAAGGCGCAGATGCCGTATATACGGATGTATGGTGCTCTATGGGTGAGGAAGACAAAGCAGCAGAGCGAGTAGCTCTCTTAATGCCTTATCAGGTAAATGATGCATTACTTGCTCGTACAGGAAAAGACAATTCTATTTTCCTTCATTGTCTGCCAGCAGTAAAAGGCAAAGAAGTTACAGAAGAAGTATTTGAACGCTTTGCAGAGATCGTATTCGATGAAGCTGAAAATCGTATGCATACAATAAAAGCAGTTATGGTGGCTACTTTAGGGAATAATTAAGCAGAAATGATAAAGAGAGAATAAGTAGCAGCATCAGAAAGTGAATTTTAATATAATTCGCTTTTTAATGCTGTTGAGCGATATCCTACTATAATAAAAGCGTAGTGAGAATACTCTGAGCTTGCTTGATTGTAAGCAATCAGGGCTGAAGATTATGAACTTGTAATTTGTTTATGATAGATAGGAATGGAGACCAGTATGAACTTGTTCAATAAACTGTTAATGAAAGTCATCAAGTATGGAGATAAAAGCAACATGATACTTGGAGTTGCATTAATTGTATCACTTCTGCTTATATACATTTTTCCGAATAACCAAATTGCAATTTTATCAGCATGCATATCAGGTGGATTAATGAATATTGTCAATGGATTAAAGATGATAAGGGATCCGAAAAAATTGTCCACGGGAATGACATTTCTTGCAATGGGAGTGTTAATCATTGTGTTGGGATTTATCATTATAAAGTTCGTATAAAGTAGAAGTGAAGAAGGAGTTTAACTATGAGTCAAGAGAATATAGTATTATGTGCAAGCAGCGCATATGAGAAAAAGTTTTGGATGAATGAGAAGTTTAAAGCACTGCCGGAACAGATCAGGCAGGAACTTAAAATAATGTGCGTGTTATTCACGGAAGATGTGGGCGGAATTCTAACTCTTGAATATGAAGACGACGGAACGCTTATCTTTAAGGTGGAAGCAGATGACGCAGATTACCTATATGATGAAATAGGAAGCGGACTTAAAATTAAACGAATCCGGATGGAAAAAGCTGAACTTTTAGAAGCACTGGAGATTTACTATAAGGTCGTGGTGCTGGGAATGGATGCTTCTCTGTTTATATAAGAAAAATGAACTACCTATAAAATTAGATTCGTTTAAAGGAGGAATAGGATGTTACTTGCGATTGATGTAGGAAATACGAATATTACGATTGGAGTATTTGAAAATACTAATTTAAAAGCTAACTTTCGTCTGACGACACAGGTAGCACGAACGTCAGATGAATATGGTCTCATCATCTGTGACCTTTTGATTATCAAGCATATTGATGTAACGGATATTACAGCAGTAACGATTGCGAGCGTTGTACCGCAGCTGATGCATTCACTGGCATCCGGCATCATCAAATACTTGGATATTACACCGCTTATTGTAGGGACCGGTACAAAGACCGGAATTAAGATTGCAACTGCAAATCCAAAAGAAATCGGAGCAGATAGAATAGTCGATGCGGTAGCGGCCTATGATATTTATGGAGGTCCAGTTTTGGTCATTGATTTCGGCACCGCGATTACTTATGACCTGATTACTGCAGATGGCTCCTTTATTGCAGGAGTTACCAGTCCGGGTCTTAGAATATCAGCCAATGCCCTCTGGACACAGACTGCAAAACTTCCGGAGATTGAGATTGCGATGCCGGACAGTATTCTTGCGAAAGATACGATAACCAGTATGCAGGCGGGATTAGTATTCGGCTGTATCGGGCAGACGGAATATATTGTGAATAGAATGTTGAAAGAATCGGGAATCGAAGACTGTAAAGTAATCGCAACCGGTGGTTTAGGCAAGATAATCGCAGAAGCAACGGATGTTATAGAGATATATGATCCGAACCTGACACTTAAGGGACTCAAAATTATCAGCGACAAAAATGGCAAGAAATAATAGGATTACGGGTTGGTTTCAACTGATAATCTGAATTAGATGGAGAATGGATAGAAGATGAGCTTTCACATTGGAAATGTAAACATAAATGGTAATTTATTTTTAGGACCGATGGCAGGGGTAACAGACCTGCCATTTCGATTACTCTGTAAAGAGAAGGGCGCGGATTTGGTCTATACCGAGATGGTCAGCGCAAAAGGTGTTCAGTATAATAATAAGAATACAGAAAGCCTGATTCAGATTGCTGAAGAGGAAAGACCGGCTGCACTTCAGCTCTTTGGTTCGGACCCTGATATCTTAAGCGAATCGGCAAAGAAGCTGGAGCATTATAACTTTGACATTCTTGATATCAATATGGGATGCCCGGTACCTAAAGTGGTAAATAATGGAGAGGGTTCTGCACTGATGAAGAATCCAAAACTAATCGGTGAAATTGTGCGTAAAGTAGTCCTTGATTACAGCAAACCAGTTACAATTAAAATCCGAAAAGGCTTTCATGAAGACAATATTAATGCAGTCGAGATTGCTAAGATTGCAGAAGCGAACGGGGCAGCAGCAGTAGCTGTTCATGCAAGAACCAGAGAGCAGTATTACAGTGGCAAGGCCGACTGGGATGTGATTCAGATGGTGAAAAAAGCTGTGAAAATTCCTGTTATCGGAAGTGGAGATGTTTTTACACCGGAAGATGCAAAACGGATGCTGGAACAGACGGAGTGCGATGCAATTATGATTGCCAGGGGAGCCAGAGGTAACCCGTGGTTATTTGAGCAGATTAAGTTCTATTT
>JBASOB010000550.1:0-6791 GCA_049657865.1 Mobilitalea sp. | reverse complement strand
GGTCATTACTGCAAAAACAGTACGGACAGAAGGTTTGATTATATTTATATGAATTATGACAATTTTACCAGACAGATTGAAGGTTACCGTGAGGGGTTGGCATTTCTTATTGCAAGCCAAAAGGCGTACAACAGAAAAAGTGATTATGGAGATCTTGGCGTTAGGGTTCAAACATCAAGAGGGCTAAGTGATCTTACTGCAGATATGGCGATTGAAAATGTCATTGTGAAAGATTGTATTGATAAATGTGAAGTTACTGATGATTTATTGATGGACGTTGATGATAGAGAAGAAGTAGCCCTGGGACTGTTTGAATTGCAACTTATGAAACTGGAACTACAGGTATTTGATTTTCAATTACAAACCTTCCGGCAGGAAGATTTCAAAATACTTTCCTCCTACTTGAACAGAAATAGAAGCATTAGAGAAATAGCAGAAGAATTGTCCATTGAACCTGAATCCGTAAATAAGAGATTATATAGATTAAAGAGAAAATTAAAAGAACGAATCACTCCTTTTATGAAGGAATATAAGATGGAAGAGGTGGGAAACAATGGCATATTCTAAGAGTGAAGTTGAAAAAAATCGCCAATATGCAAAGAAGTACGTCCGATATAAGGAAGGTGCAGAAATTTATAGCATGTGCCAAAGTAAATTTGAGAAGATGGCAAAGGAAGCGCAAGCTACCTATAAATTAGATAAATTGGTATTGGTAAACTGTGAAATATTTGAAAAGTACCTTGAATTATATCGTATTTTATAATGAGATTTTGTGCTTTGGTATGGTTGACTTTTTGTTAAACAAAAAGTATAATGCTATTAAGTGCAAAGGAGGTGCTTGATGGCTAAAATGGGTAGACCAAAATCTGATGAACCCAAACTAAAAACAGTTGGGGTTAGATTATCAGAGGAAGATTATATAAGGCTAAAAGAGTACGCTCTTAAACACGATATGACCATGACAGAAGTAATGCAGGAAGGCATGAGAAAACTACTTTCAAAAGCCTAAAGCTAGTACAAAATCTCTTTTCTTTGAAAGAAGGGAGAAGCGTAATGGCAAAAGCAAGAAAAGACAATCGCGGTAGAGCTTTAAGAAAAGGTGAAAGCCAGCGTGCGTCAGATTTAAGTTACATTTATACTTATACAGATCCATTTGGAAAGCGTAAATATATTTACGCCAAAGATCTTCCGACACTTAGGGAGAAAGAAGATATATTAAAAAAAGACCAATTAGATGGCCTGGACGTATATGCGGCAGGAAATTCTACTCTGAATTTTGTATTTGATCGTTATATGTCCACTAAGTATGACTTGCGAGCAACAACAAAAGCAAATTATGCTTATATGTATAACCATTTTGTTAGAGATGGTTTTGGTATGAAAAAGATTGCAGACATTAAGTATTCTGATGTAAATTATTTCTATTACTATTTATTAAATGATAGAGGATTACAGGCGAATACAGTGGACACAATACATACCATATTGCATCCGACTTTTCAGTTGGCAGTAAGGGACCAGATAATCAGAATCAATCCTTCCAGTGGATTAATGGCAGAAATTAAGCGTAAGGCAGGAAAGAATAAAGGTATTCGTCATGCGTTAACATTAGAACAGCAAAGAGCCTTTATGAATTACACCTCTAAAAATCCTGTATTTTATCACTGGTGGCCATTGTTTACCGTTTTACTTGGAACCGGTTGCCGCATTGGTGAAGTTGTAGGTCTGCGTTGGGAAGATTTAAATTTTGAAAACAGATTAATTAGTATTAATCACAGTGTCACTTATTATCAGAGATCAATCGACAGAAAAGGTAAATCAGATTTTGCAGTTTCGTTACCTAAAACAGCGGCAGGTATTCGAACAGTACCAATGATGGATGCGGTATATGATGCACTTCAAATGGAATATGAAGCACAGAAAGAAAATGGTTTCAATAGTACCGTAATTGATGGGATGACAGGTTTTGTTTTTTATAATCGATTCGGGAATATTCATAATCCACAGACGGTAAATCGAACCATAAAAAGGGTATTGGAAAATCATAATGCAGAAGAAACCTTAAATGCAAAAAAGGAAAGGCGCCAGCCAATTATCATTCCAAATTTTTCGTGTCATCATTTAAGACATACATTCTGTACAAGATTTTGTGAAAATGAAACAAATTTAAAAGTTATTCAATCCGTCATGGGCCATGCTAATATTGAAACAACAATGGATATTTATGCGGAAGCAACTGACATAAAAAAGAAGGAAGCAATTGAAAATTTATCAAGAAACCTAAATGTATTTTAATGGTAATCATAGAACCACAATGAAGCATATAGGTGAGAAAAGAGTCCTTCAAATTCTAATAATTATATACAACAAAATGCGTGAATTACAACAAAAGAACAACGTTTCTTGATTTTACAATATGGAATAATACGTAATGATACATTTGCAGAAATCCATCTAAAACGGGATAAAGTGGGATAATACTTGGATATACGGTATTGAGAATAGTATTCCCGACGATGAAGAGCTTGGAGAAATAAGGTTCCCTGCGACGTAATACGAAGTTATATAAACATCAATGAAGAGGCCGCAAAGCCTGAACATATTGTCGGGTAAGTTTGGGATTTTATGCAATAGAAGCTGAGCAAAAATGGAGAATATCGGGGAATTACGGAAAACACACAAATTTAATAAATAATCTTGAGGAAGAGCTTGAGATTTGAAAGAATGGACACTTCGTTATTGGTTGAAATACCAGAAACGAAGTGCTTTTTTTACCCTGAAATGGAAAAGATACGTGATTATCAAGTGAAAAATTATCCTGTTAGAGTATAATTATTATTAGCAAGATTAGTAAAAAAATAAGGGAAGAAGGATAATCCCTCTTCCCAATCATACAGTTTTTTATTATGATATTAATTGTCGAGATTAAATCGTAAAGGGGACTGTATGATGAATACTATTGTAAATGAAAAACTTATATCATTCAAGGAGCTAGAGATAAAAATATTTGATTATATTTGTGAACTTGGAAGAGAAATGACACACAAAGGAAAACCGTGAATTAAGTACAACAATAGAACGATATACAGATGGTCTAATATTTGCAGTACAGATGCAGGAAGTTATAAAGAGTTTAAGTGCAGCAAAAGCACCTAAAAAAGATGGGAAAGGTAATCCATATGTTGATCGAATTAGCTGTCATATGCCATTATTTGAAGGAATACAGACTGCATCAAGGAAAGCAATGAAAAAAGCATTTGGTTATTAATAGAAAATATGCCAGTACAGGTTTATTTGGCGAACCTAAAATTAAATAGAATATATCATTTTGAAAAACAAAAATGAATTGACAACGTTTACTTGACACAAACAATTATCCTATACCATATGCAAATTATTATGAGATATGATATAATATTTGCATATATACACTGTTTGTTTATAACTAAAGGAAAGAGGTAAACGATGGATAACAAGGCACTATTTAATATAGGATACGGGTTATATGTTTTGACAGCAAAGGATGGGGATGAATTCGCTTGCAAAATCGGTTTTGATAAACTGTTTTCATCTATTTACGTTCATAGTAACAAACATGGAAAGCAACCTAAAAGATGTAATTCGTTTTTACTGCAACCGTGTCACAATGGAGAACTTTATTAAAGAGTCAAAATCCGGTTTTAACATGGATGCTATGAGCAGCCACAGTATGACTGTGAATGCCAACAAACTTCAGTTATCCGTATTGGCATATAACTTATTTAATTGGTTTAGACGTCTGGTATTACCTGCAAAAATGCGAAAACTCCGGATTGATACCATATGCTTAAAGCTGATAAAGATAGCCACAAGGATTATCCATTCAGCAAGATATATAACATTCAAACTTTGCAGTAGTTGTCCGTATCAGAGCGAATATTTAGAAACGCTTCAGAACATTCGAAATCTTACTGTAAAGTTGGAATAACAAAAAATGCTGTACCTTGACAGTTCAAAATATGATGATTGTGGATATGGCAGGGATTTTCTATCCTTTTTTAGGTGACTTAGCTACATTTATCAACAAAATGAACTGCAACGATAAATGAGTGAGAAGAACTTTGTGTTTTATATCACCACGAATAATTCAGGATGAATAACATTATAATATATTAATTGAGAAACGGAGTTGAATTTATATGTATCTTGAAATATTGATATTATCCCAACTGCTTGATACTCCACGTCATGCATATGAAATCAGGACAAATATTAATAATATGGTTGTCTTTTATCTTAATATAAATAATAACACCTTATATCCGCTTATGAGACGAATAGAACAGGAGGGATATGTAACAAGGAAATTAAAAGAACAAACGGATCGTCCAAATAAGTATATCTATCAGATTACAGAAGCGGGAAGAGTGCATTTTAAAGAACTTTTATGTACCTTTTCTGAAAAGGAAGCTATAGATGATATGGAGTTCTATACAAGAGTTGTTCTTTTTAAATATTTACAGAGCGATGAAATACAAATAATTCTAAAAACACGTGAGGAATGTTTGATAAAAAAACAACTTTTTTACGATAGGTTTGACGATACTGAATTCAAAGTGTCCTCTAATATTAATCACGAAGAGATTAAATCACATTTGAATGCTATGCTGGATCTAGAGTTGAAAAATATTCAAGCTTTAAGTAAAAAATGGTCAAAAAACCCCAACTAAAAACGCACAGATACTTAACAAAGGAATCATTGAAAGAAGGCTAAACATTTCTAGGTGCTTTTTCTGTTATGCTAAATTAGTGTCTCATTGCTTTCAATTTGTACAATGTAATGTGTTAAAAACATTACAAATTTATTGCCAATACATATTTGATATGTTATAATTAACATATCAAATATGTATTGGAGGTATCATTAATGGAACTATTTATGATGAATAAAGTTGCCGTAGTAGTGGGTGGCGGTGGTGGATCAGGTAGAATAATCGCTCAGGAATTTGGACGTCAAGGTGCTAAGGTTGTTGTTGCTGATATGGACGGTGAGAAAGCAATTTCTAATACTAATGAAATCAAGAAAATTGGTGGAGAAGCAATTGCATTTACCTGTAATATAAGGAATGAAGATGAAGTAAAGGCCCTTATGGATTTTGCTGTTGAAACATATGGAAGAATTGATGTCGGTATTAATATCGTAGGTACCAATACTGATTTCACTGATATTACAAACGTTCCTACCGAGCATTTTGACCTGATGTATGAGATTAATCAACGTGGTATTTATTTTTGCATGAAATATGAACTGCTTGCAATGAAGAATAATGGCAAGGGTGCAATTATAAATATGGGATCTGCTGGAAGCCTTATTGGGCAGAGAGGACAAGGTGTCTATAATCCGACGAAATTTGCTGTTGCAGGAATTACAAAGAGCGCTGCTCTTGATTTTGCAAAGGACAATATCAGAATTAACTGCGTATGTCCGGGGCCAATGATGTCTGACGGCATGAAAGCTGCTTTAGAAAAAGATCCACATTTTGCAGATCAATATCTTGTTGATGTTCCGATGGGAAGATTTGTGGAGCAGCAGGAAGTAGCGAATGCTTTTGTATTTTTAGCATCTGACCTTGCAAGCGGAATAACAGGTGTTGCATTGCCAGTAGACTGTGGTATGGTTGCTGACTAAAGTGAGGTTATAATTCATTTGATAACATAACGAGATAAAACAATTGTATTGGAAAATAAGTGCTTCTAAGCTGATAAACTTTGAAGCCCTTATTTTTTTATTCTAGTCAAATGCAGATATATGATTTTAGAAGGAAATGACTCATAGGAATAGGTTTAGATTGTATATTTATTATAAGTGTATCGGACCTATCTAAATCAGGAATCCCAGAGGCTTTCCCGGTTATCTGAAAACATGCTGCGGATGTCCAGGCTGGACAATCAGAGTATTGTGGATAAGAAAAAGGAAGTCCTGGTGGATGAGGAGCTGAGACATTGTATCATCATGCTGGGTGACCGCTGGAATGAGAAGGAGTTGAATCTGGAGCTTCGGTTGGATCAATGCAGCATCCTTAGTGATCCGGATCTACTGATTCAGATCTGGACAAATCTTATCGATAATGCGATCAAATATTCAAAGCCGGGAGGTACGATCTGGATTTTGGAGGAGGTTGACAGTGATTATCTCAAGGTAATAATCAAGGATGAAGGAGTTGGAATCTCTGTCGATAAGTTAAGTAAGGTATTCGATAAATTCTATCAATGCGATGAATCTCACAAAAGACGGGGTAGTGGACTTGGATTATCCATTGTAAGGAGAATTATTGAACTGCTGGAGGGTTCGATTGTCTGTGAGAGCAAAGAAGGCAAGGGGACTACCATGACGGTCATGATTCCGGTAAGATGAGAAGCAGATAAACGGATGAAAGAGAAATACGAAGAAATGGCTGAAAAATTTTAATACGTTCCATTGATAGTTCAATTATATTTCACTAAACTATATTTAATAAAATATAGTTTAGCTCATTATCCCCATCCCTCAAAAGGTCGGCTCCTGTCTCAAGCTATCGCCTGCGAATATAAAAGAGCTTTATCAGCTAATCTATACAGGTCATTGAGATTATATGCCGTTTATTAGCCAGAAAGGAGAATACAGATGCAACAGCTTACAAGGAATCAGAAAATTATTCGGACCGGAGTCATCGGAATTTTGGTGAATGTTTTGCTTGCGATTTTCAAGTTAATAGTGGGGCTTTTGTCAAATTCAATAGCTATTCTTTTGGATGCAATTAACAATCTAAGCG
>JBASOB010000549.1:0-2108 GCA_049657865.1 Mobilitalea sp. | reverse complement strand
GATTATACACATTTAAGATGTTTGAAATCTAAGATATGTAGAACCATAGATGTTTGAAATCTAAGATATGTTGATTCATAGATGAATAGAATCTAAAATATGTAGAATTAGTGATGTGTAAAATTATAGAGGTATAGAATATAAGAGGTATAGACATAGTGATGCACCTAAAAAAGGACAAAATCATAAAAGTGATTTTGTCCTTTTTTAGGTGCGTCCAGCATGGGGGCAGTCTCCAGCAAGGATATCATTTAATACTGGTTACGTCCAGAATAAGATAACAGAGTATACTTTTAAGGTTCATTTCTCGGATAAAAGGTATGTCAAAATATATTTATTCCTCAATATTAATGTAATTGTGAAATGATTGTGAACCTTTAAGAAATTCAATTTTCATTCAATGTTCATGCCATATAGTAAGGATAGTTAATAGAGAGAGTTACAAAAAAATGATAGAGCTGATACACAAAGTCATGGAGTTTTAATTAGAATGGAGAAAGTTATGGAAAGATTATTTTATGCATTTGGAACAATGAATCACATACAAGTTGAAGATAATATTTCAATAGTGCTTATGGATCAGATGGTAGAGACTGCATCAGAGCTGGATGACTTGTTATCTGTATTCAAGCCAAATAGTGAGATTTCCCAAATAAATGAGAATGCAGGACTGAGACCGACAAAGGTGTCGTCTGAAACAATAAAACTACTAGAGAGAGCCTTGCATTATTCTGATATTTCGAAAGGAAGCTTTGACATCACCATCAGGCCGGCGGTTAAGCTGTGGAGTATCGGACATAAGGAACAGCGTATTCCAACAGAGGAGGAAATTCAAGAAATTAGACAACTAGTTGATTATAGACAGGTGGAGATAGACAAAGTATCCGGTAGTGTATATCTAAGAAATAAAGGCCAGGCAATTGATCTTGGAGGAATAGCTAAAGGATATGCGGCGGACTTGATCGGAACAAAACTTAAGATGGCCGGTGTGAAGAGTGCTATCCTCAACTTCGGTGGAACAATAGTGACCATTGGGAATAAGAAGAATGGAACCTCGTGGAGAGTAGGAATACAGAATCCATTGGCGAAAAGAGGCTGCAGTGTAGGAGCTGTTAACTTGAAAGACACTGCAATGGTGACTTCAGCGGTAAATGAGCGTTTCTTCATAAAAGACGGAATTCGTTACCACCATCTATTGGACCCAACAACATTAAAGCCGGCACAGTCAGGTGTGATGAGTATATCAGCGGTCGGAACCTGCGCAATGGATCTGGATGCACTTACTACTGCACTGTTTGTAATGGGAATGGAAAAGGGAATTGCGCTAGCAAAATCTCTAGGAATAGATGCAATATATCTATTAGATAACGGTAGCATGTTTTCAACGAATGGATTTGTTGGAAAAGATTTAAGCTTTCAGACAAATAGCTAGCAGTGCTAGAAGAAAAATCAATTTCAACTTTATAGATAAGAGATGGCGCTTGTTTCTGATTGAGCACAAAAATAGGAAGGTATGGTGTGATTATGATAGTAGAGAATGAAAATGACAGTAATATGAGGAATGACAGCAGGAGTAAGAATAGCACGAATAATCAAGGTTTTCATGCAGTAAATTTGCAGAACGGAGGCAATATGAAAAAGAACAATAAGGTTAAAAAATATTTTAAAGTTGCAGTACAAGTAGTAAGCTTTTTGCTGCTGCCCTCGCTTTTTATCAGTATTTTTCAGAGCATGAAAGATATCGTGATGGGGGTTTTACATCAGACTGGAACATTTGCCGAACTATTTCCTGATTTGCTTCTAGTGTTTCTTGTAACAGTTGTAACAGCCTTTGCAGGTAGATTCTTCTGTGGATGGATGTGTTCCTTCGGAAGTTTGGGTGATGCAATCTATGGAATTCGCAAGAAAATTACTGGAAATAGTACGATTCTTCCGGAATCAATTGATAAGACATTCAAATATGTGAAATATTTGTTATTGTTTGGAATTATCGTTTTTGTATGGGGACTGCAGATAGTCACAATCCCAACTGGTGTAAGTCCTTGGGACTTATTTGGAATGTATCTATCCCTTGGTAACTGGCCATCCGTGAGTGAATTGGTACAGGG
>JBASOB010000548.1:0-6829 GCA_049657865.1 Mobilitalea sp. | reverse complement strand
GGTCACTCTGGTAACCGTATACTGTTTTGTATGATCTGCATTTCCACGATAAATAAAAAATGCGCATATAATTGCTATTACTATCGGTATTAACCATATGCCTTTTTTCATCATATTATGTGAAACCCACCTTCTTCAATTTGTCTGTAAAATCGTTCAATATTGAATCAGTTTAGCAGAATTGCATATCACCGTCAACAGTAACCTTTACCAGCTTTTCCTAGCCTTGAGATGCGTATTTACGCATGTCCAGTGCAACTGCTACCACAATAATAAGACCCTTCACGATGTACTGCCAGTAGGAACTGAGTCCAACAAAAGTAAGTCCATAATTGATTACGCTAAAGATAATAACACCAAGAAAAGCACCGGGTACATTGCCGATACCGCCTGCAAAGGAAGCACCTCCAATGATACAGCTTGCTATCGCATCCATCTCATAACCTTCGGCATAAGTTGCGGTTGCGCTGCCTGTACGTGCTGCTATCATACATCCAGCAAATGCTGCAAGCCCTCCGGATAACATATACACGAACATATCTACCTTAAATACATTGATGCCTGCTACCTTTGCCGCTTCTCTATTCCCGCCAGTTGCATAAATATTCTTACCCAGAGTAGTCATATTGAGAAGAATGAACACAAGGATTACGACCGCAAAAGCAACTAGGATAAGATAGGAAATTCCAAAAATTGATCCTGTTCCAAATTTCAGGAAGGTCTCTTTAAATCCAGCCAAAGGCTGAGAATTATTAGGTGTGCGCTTTAGAAATAATAGGTTGCCGCCATAAATGGCCATCTGGATTCCAAGACCGGCAAGAAATGCAGGGACTTTAAATTTCGATATGATTACGCCTGTCACTGCACCCATGGCTACACCAGCCAGAATAGAAATCATAATTGGTACAATAATTGGCAGTTCCGGTAAATTGGTCCAAAACTTCAAATAGTAAGTTGTCTGCTGTGCCAAGGTTCCTGCAATAACGGCACCTAACCCAGCAAGTCGTCCAACCGTCATATCCATCCCGCCGGCAATGATTACCACTAACATTCCCATCGCCAATAATATCTTCGGTGCACTTTGAATCAATACATCGCTAAGAACACGAATCGATATAAAAGACGGAGCAATCACCGCAATTATAACAATCATAAGCACTAAGCAGATATATAATATGTTATCTACTATAAATTTTGAGATATTTTTTGATTTCATTTTTCTTCCTCCTAGACCCCTTTATAAGTGCTGGCTAACAGCATAATTTTTTCGTCTGTAACTTCCGGTCCTTCTATAATTCCTGACATATGTCCTTCACACATCACCATAATTCTATCTGACATGCCCATTAGTTCCGGCATTTCAGAGCTGATCATGATTACGCATTTGCCTTCGTGGGCCATCTCTTCCATCAATTCATAGATCTCATATTTTGCTCCGACATCAATACCGCGGGTAGGTTCATCTAAGATCAGTATATTGGGCTGTGTTAAAAGCCAGCGTCCCAACAAGACTTTCTGCTGTGTTCCACCGGATAGTGACTGCATTGCGGTTTTTAGGGTAGGTGTCTTGATGGACAAGGTATCCACATATTTCTGTGCATCCGCATTACGTTTCTTATAATCAATAAAGGGCAGTCCCTTTTTCGTATATTGCTTCGGATGTGCATTCTGCTGCACGATAAGGGTATTATCCGCTACCGAAGAAGAACCGATCATGCCAGTTTTTCTTCGATCCTCAGTCAGTAAAGCCATTCCGTTCCTGATTGCATCGATCGGCTTTTTGTTGTGTATTTCTTTCCCCTCAATACGGAGGGTGCCTTCTGCAATTGCATGCAGTCCGAAAATGGCTTCGATCAGTTCACTTCTCTGGGAACCGACCAATCCGCCGATTCCAAAGATCTCCCCTCGGCGTACCTTAAAGCTGACATTTTGAAAGGAAAGCGGATTGGTGCTTGTGATTCCTTCCACCTGAAAATACTCTGTCCCCGGTGTATGAATCTTCGGCGGGAAGCGGTGGCTCATCTCACGACCAACCATTTTGCTGACGATACTATCCGTGGTCATCTCGCTTGCCGGCCAGGTTCCGACGTTCTTGCCATCCCTCATAATCGTCACGGCATCAGATATCTGAAGAATCTCATCAATTTTATGTGAAATATAGATAATTGCCACATTTTCGGATTTCAATTGCTTAATTATATTAAATAGTATGTCTGTTTCGGTATCTGTCAAGGAGGAGGTTGGCTCATCCATAACAATAATCTTTGCCCCTATGGATACAGCGCGTGCGATTTCTAGCAGCTGACAATAGGCGGTAGATAACTCGGATACTTTTTGTTTGGGATCAATATCGATTCCAATCTTTTTAAATACCTCTTTTGTTTCGCTCATCAGCCTTTGACGATCCACAAAACGAATTCCGGCTACCTTCTTATAAGGAATCCGTCCGAGAAAAATATTCTCACTTGCATTCTGTGTACGTACCGGATGCAGCTCCTGATGAATCATCGAGACACCAAGATCCATGGCATTCCTCGGATTTACAATATTTACTTTCTTTCCGTCAATTAGAATAGAGCCTTCCTCCGGAGCATAAATTCCATAGATGCATTTTACTAAGGTAGATTTTCCCGCACCGTTTTCTCCCATGAGTGCATGTACGGTGCCTGGTTTTACCCTCAGTGTCACTTTATCAAGTGCTTTTACGCCTGGAAAGGATTTCTCTATATCAATTGCTTCCAACACATATTCTGAACTACTCATACTTCATCTCTCCCGTTGTTATAAAAGACCGGGTTTTTTGAACCCGATCTTTTATGATTGATATCATTTGTAATCCTATTTCCTTACTATTATTAGTAGCTTGTATCCGTAATATCATAAGATGCCTGATCTAAGTTGTCAGCTGTAATTGAGATATAATCGATGATGATGCTGTGTCCAGTTACGTTAACGCCCTCGATACCTACTGATTCTGTTGTTACTTCTTCACCACTTGCAAGTAAGTCCATCAATTTATAGATTGATTTTGCAAGTTTAACCGGATTATTCAGACTTGTTCCAAGAAGAGTTCCATTTTTAATTGCCTCACATCCGGCAGCAGTAGCATCCACTCCAACAACCGGGATATAATTGCTGTCATCCGTCATATAAGCATGTGCCTGTAATGCAGCGATTGCGCCTAAAGCTTCGTCATCATTATCTGCAAGGATGCAGTCAATATCATCACCGTAGTTAGCTACGAGTGCTTCCACATTCTCTTGTGCCTTTGAACGGGAGAATTCACAGATGACGCCATTGATGGAATCTCCACCTTTAACGCCAGTTACATCGTCACCACCGATACAAGTTCCAAGAGTAAATCCTGCGCCTTCAATTGCTGCAAGGCTGTAAGAAGAACGGTTGATGGTATCGCTGAAGGTCTGCATACCCTGTAATAAAATATAATCAACTTTTCCATTGCCGTTGCGGTCCCAGTTCTCATTGCCTTTTAAGTATTCTACAATCGCATTACCCATATTTTCCCCGGACTGCGTAGATGCGGATGATACATACCACAAATCTTCGTAATTAGCGAAATCAGCTTCTGAAGGGCTGGAGGTATTAGCAAATATGGTAACCACGCCTTTTTCTTTGCACTGATTTACGATTTCACTCGTAGCAGCATTGTTAATGTTATTCAGAACCAAATAATCGACATCCTGTGTAAAGAAGTTGCTCATGTTATTATCCTGTGTCGAGATGTCATTCTGACTGTCTGCATCAGTAACCGCAACGGTACCATCTGCTGCTGCGACATTATTCAGGCACTGACGAGCATTTGAGATAAAAGTATCTGCGAAATTGTACCAAACAACTCCTGCTTTACCAGTTACTTCACTTACTGTTTCCTCCGCTGCAGGTGCTTCGGTTGCAGTCGCATCCGTTGCTGCAGCTGTGTCAGTTGTACTTGTTTCTGCCCCATCACTTGCTGTACCTGTCGAACTGCATCCCATCAGGAGTACTGATACCATGCTTACTGCCATTAATACACTTACCAATTTTCTTCTCATTTCTTTCCTCCCATACTCACATAAATTATTATGTGCTACATTATTATTGGTTCATAGAAAGCATACCATAGTAATCTTTTCGATTAAATTCAAGATACTTGCAAAGGGATTGAACATACTTGCGAATGGTAGGAAAAAAGGCAGAAAAAAATTGCACTTTTTTGTGATTAGCAAAAAAGTGCAATTGATGCTTATGTTTTTCATTCTTATGCTTTACTAATTGCTTTCATTAAACCTTCTTGAAGAACTCTTGAAAAATTTACTCCTTCTTTTTCTGCTTCTTCATTTAACCAGTAAGGGATAGTACAATTTTTCTTAACCGCTCTATTGTCTACCTTCTTTCTGTATTCCATGAAATCGACATCTACAAGCGTAATGATATCATCTTTAGCAACTTTAACCTTAACTGAATTTGGTTTTGGAAGTTCTTTACCATCATCTTCCATGTCAATACCCATTAATCCAATTGCATCTCTTGCCATATAAATCGCATTCGGAATATCTTTCCCTTGAGTTGCAATATCAAAATCCGGTATTGATACATAATACTCATTATTTGTTTTTGAAATTATCACTGGATAAGCTTCTCTCATAATAACCATGCCTTTCTCTACTTGCTAACTTTGGGTTGCAACCACAAAGTTATGTATTAAATAGTCTTCTTTCACATTATATCTTGAATTTTTAAGTGCGGAGTTTTACATTTCTACTTCATCATAGGAGGTTTGTACAATATTATGAAAATATCATCTAATCTTTCCTATCTATCTCATTAAAATATTAATTATTTAGTCTATTTATAGTCCATGCTTCCTTATTATCTCTTTTGCCAACCGTTCATTAATATCTGCATGCCTCGGTATCGGTTCTGATTTCTTACCATCTGTATATATATCATGACTTCCACCATTTCTTTTCAAGTACCAGCCATTATTTTCTAGAAGTTTTATCAAGTCTTTTCGTTTCATCTACGAACTCCTTTGGCAAATTTATTATACGCCTTTTATACGTATTCGTCAATACTTCATAAAATAATATAGTTAGTTTTTCTTTTCTAATTTAGTATCATAATCTAAAACATCTAACAACCCTTTTTCTTTTCTCAATCGAATAATTTCACCCATCAACTCATATTCCGTCCGGCTTACCTCCCACAAATCAGCAAATTGTTTATTCGTTTTCTTTTCTTCTTCTATTATTTATATGATTAATTATACAACTAATTTGTTATATTTCCAAGATATAATTGTAAAAATATAACAGCAAGCTTATATAACAATTATAATGGTATAGCTCTTATTTTAACATTAATATTAAACAAAAAAATAATCCTAGATTTAACAACTTATGTTGTTTAAATCTAAGATTACTTTTAATTCATCTAATATGCAGAAACTCCTTTCTACATATGTTTAAGTAGCCCGTAGGGGAATCGAACCCCTGATTCCGCCGTGAGAGGGCGGCGTCTTAACCGCTTGACCAACGAGCCATAGGAACATTATTTATAATACCTTATCCTTTCACAAAAAGCAAGTCCTATTTTAATATTTTTTCGAATTGTTTTACCAATTCACACAGTTTGGAAATTATTAGAACGGATTTCTTTGTTCCATAGCATAATCTGCATCCCTAATATTATGTGAAGAAAGAACATCTTCCCGCTTGGAAGACGTTCTTTCTTCACACTCTATATACCCATAAAATCCAACAAAGACATCTGATTCGATAACGGCAGATCTCCAAGTAGTCCCATCTTGGACATATTATCCGTAACGGTGGAGCTGACCTTACATCTGATTCTAAAGTCATCCCTTGATAGGAATCGACCCAGTTTTGATGCTTCTACCACACCATCTGCTGCTTTATCACCAAGACCGTCGATCGTACTGAGGGAAGGCATCAGCTTTCCGTCGACAATTTGGAAGTAATGAGCGTTCGCAGAATAGATGTCGATCGGTTGGAACTGAATTCCTCTTGCATACATTTCCTGAACGATACGCATGTCTTTGAAGGTATCCTGTTCCTTCTTCGTCAGTTCATTTCCTCTTCGCTTATAATCGGTCATATGCGTTTCGAGTCTCTCTTTACCAAGACACATCAGCTCATAATTAAAAGCAGAAGCACGTATACTAAAGTAGGCCGCATAATAAGCTAACGGATAATACACTTTAAAGTACGCAATTCGAAATGCCATCATGACATAAGCTGCTGCATGTGCTTTCGGGAACATGTACTTGATCCGTTTACAGGACCAGATATACCAGTCCGGAACACCTGCCTCAGTCATTGCGGCTTCCATATCCGGCGTCAATCCCTTTCCTTTACGTACACCCTCCATAATTTTAAAGGACAATCCAGGTTCTACACCCGTCTGAATCAAATAGATCATAATATCATCACGCGTACAGATTGCGGAGGACAACAGGCATTTTCCTTCTTGAATTAAAAGCTGTGCGTTATTTAACCAAACATCCGTACCATGGGACAATCCGGAAATACGAACAAGGTCTGAAAATGTCTTTGGCTTCGTATCCTTCACCATCTGCATAACAAAGTCAGTACCAAACTCAGGTACTCCGAGGCAGCCAAGCTCACATCCGTCGATATCCTTTGGTGATATTTTAAGTGCACTTAAATCACGAAATAACGATAATACTTTGGGATCATCGAATTTAATTTTCAGGGCATCAAGCCCTGTAATATCCTCCAGCATACGAATCATCGTAGGATCATCATGCCCAAGGATATCAAGTTTCAGTAGATTATGGTCAATGGAG
>JBASOB010000547.1:0-8850 GCA_049657865.1 Mobilitalea sp. | reverse complement strand
GGAGATATCCTCACTTTAATCGATAAAGCTCAGGTTAATTTCGATGAAACTAAAGCAAAAGAGATGGAAAAGAAATTTAAGAAGGCTGAATTCGACTTCAATGATTTCTTGGAACAGATGCAACAAGTAAAGAAAATGGGTGGTATTTCGAGTTTGCTCGGTATGCTTCCTGGCGCAGGGAAACAGTTAAAAGGCGTCGAAGTTGACGAAAACGCTCTTACTTCTACAGAAGCAATTATATATTCTATGACGAAGAAAGAACGAGCTAATCCGGATATATTAAATATTCCGCGAAAGAAAAGAATTGCTGCAGGAGCAGGTGTTAATATTAATGATGTTAATGCTCTCGTAAAACAATTTGAACAATCCAAAAAAATGATGAAACAATTTTCCGGCATGATGGGAAAAGGTGGAAGACATGGCAACAAGTTTGGTAAATCGCCATTTGGATTTTAATTGGTCGTTGTAAAACAGAAAGATTGTAATGATTTTTTTTGTTTTTTACAATATAAAGATAATAATTAAGGAGGTGAAACACATGGCAGTAAAGATTAGATTAAAGAGATTGGGACAGAAGAAGGCTCCTTTCTATAGAATCGTTGTATCAGATTCCAGATCACCAAGAGATGGTAAATTCATCGAAGAAATTGGTACCTATGATCCTACCCAGGAACCAAGCGCATTTTCCGTTAACGAAGAAGTAGCAAAGAAATGGTTAGCAAATGGTGCACAACCAACAGATACAGTTAGCAAGCTCTTCAAGAAGGCTGGTATTCTTTAATACGGCATCGTGGAGGTAAATGCGAAGCAAATATGCTTCGCATAAAAAAAAGACACAAAGTGTCTTTTTTTACTTCTATATGATGATATGGAGGTAGTGAAAATGAAGGAATTAGTAGAAGTTATCGCTAAATCACTCGTAGATCATCCTGATCAAGTTGTTGTAACGGAGAAAGAAACCGATAAGGCAATTGTTGTGGAACTGAAGGTTGCTTCTGATGATATGGGCAAAGTAATCGGCAAACAAGGCCGAATCGCTAAATCCATTCGTACAGTTGTGAAAGCAGCTGCAACAAAGGATGATAAAAAAGTTATAGTTGAGATTCTGCAATAACAGTAAATCCGCTCATTAACGATTATACTGATTTATTACTATAATCGTTTGGGAAGCTGTCTATTATGTCCAATCCGACATAGTAGCGCAGCTTCTTTTTGTACTAATTAAATTCGAATATAATATCAAATGATATTTATATATACTATAAAAAACAGAGGATAATAATATGGAAAATAATCTAAGAGTAGGTATTATTTCTACCACACACGGAATCCGTGGAGAAGTGAAAGTATTCCCAACAACAGATGACCCAAAACGCTTTGAAGCATTAAAATCAGTATTTCTTGATACTGGTAAAGAATTAATTACCTTGGAAATAGAAGGCATCAAGTATTTCAAGCAACAGGTAATCTTAAAATTTAAAGGTATCGATAATATCAATGATGTAGAAAAATATCGTGGTAAAGATTTATTGATCCCAAGAGAACTGGCAGTACCGCTTGAAGAAGATGAGTACTTTATTTATGACCTCATTGATTCTGAAGTTTTTACGGATGAAGGCACAAAACTTGGTACTTTAGTTGAGATTATGACCACCGGTGCAAATGATGTTTATGTTGTTGAAACAGCAGAAGGAAAGGAAATTTTGCTTCCTTCCATCAAAGAATGTATATTGGATATTGATGTAGAAAAGAAAATAATCAAAGTTCATATCATGGATGGATTATTATAAGTTGAATTTAAATTGTTCAGAACCCCAGAATTACAAAGTGGATTCAAGCTTATTTTAAATTACATTTATTCACTTTAAATCATCATTCTACGAATTATGATCGGATTGTATCTATTTTATATGAATTAGATGAAATATACATCGAAAGGGATGGAGATAAAATGGATTTTCACGTACTTACACTTTTCCCGGAAATGATTCTTCAAGGACTTGGTACCAGTATAACCGGAAGAGCGATTGATAAAGGCCTAATATCCGTGAACGCTGTCAATATCCGTGATTTTAGCGAAGATAAACATAACAGAGTCGACGATTATCCTTATGGTGGTGGTGCAGGAATGGTAATGCAGGCGGAACCTGTATTTAAATCTTACGGATATTTGGTAAATCACATTAAAATGGCCAAAGAATCTTCTGTGGAATACAGAAAACCTCGTGTTATTTATGTGACTCCTCAGGGATCTATTTTTAACCAGACAATGGCAGAGGAATTCGCAAAAGAAGAAGATTTGATTATTCTTTGTGGTCATTATGAAGGAATCGATGAGCGTGTACTCGAAATGATCGTAACTGATAATGTATCCATCGGTGATTATGTCTTAACCGGTGGTGAATTGCCTGCTATGGTTATGATTGATGCGATTTCAAGATTAATTCCAGGAGTATTAAGCAATGATGTATCCTCGGAATTTGAATCTCTACATGATAATTTGTTAGAATATCCCAAGTATACAAGACCTGAGACTTTTATGGGACAGAAGGTACCTGAAGTCTTACTTTCCGGACACCATGCAAACATTGATGCATGGCGGAGACGCCAAAGTATTCTTCGAACCTATGAAAGACGTCCTGATTTATTGGCCGATGCACAACTGACGGAAGAGGAAAGAGAATATTTAACGCGATTAATATTTCAGAAGAACTATGAAATCTACTAATTGTTTCAACAAAATAAACCAAAACTATCAATAAATTAAAACTATCAATAAACCAAATCTATCAATAAACCAAAACTATCAATAAATCAAAAATAAACTTATTAACAAAACAAACAAAACTTCATAGAGTATAATTAATGTTGGCAAAAAAAGAACTGAACTTTTTAACAAAATAAATACTTGCAATTATTGACTGATTATGTTAAAGTAAGTTGTTGTGAGATGGGATGGTCCTCTGGTGCATGGTATAATGCCAATTCGTATTAAGAACATCTAAATATTATTAGGAGGTCACAAAATGAACGATATTATTAGAAGTATTGAAGCTGAGCAGTTGAAAGAACAAGTTACAGATTTCAACGTAGGCGACACGGTTCAAGTTTACGCAAAAGTAAAAGAAGGTAACCGTGAGAGATTACAAGTATTTGAAGGAACCGTACTTAAGAGACAAAATGGTGGACCAAGAGAAACTTTCACTGTTAGAAAAACATCAAACGGTATTGGCGTTGAGAAAACTTGGCCGCTTCACAGTCCAATCATTGATAGAATCGAAGTTACAAGACGTGGTAAAGTAAGACATGCAAAACTCTTCTATTTACGTGGCAGAGTTGGTAAAAAGGCTAAAGTTAAAGAATTAATGAGATAGTACGACAAAGGGACAATTCTTATATGATTGTCCCTTTTTTAACTTTAAACATATTAATATCATGAAGATGATTTAAATAAATCTAATAATATAGAATTCTTTTAACACTACAAATGTAGAATAGAAGGGCATGGTTCATCTATGAATTTTGATTTTGAAAAAGACAATAAAAAAAATCAAATTACAAAAATTTTGATTGAGGTTTTTATCTGGGTTGCTCAGATCGCTGCCGTAATCTTTTTGGCATACTTTATCGTATATTATGCGATAGAAAAGACAGATATGATTGGTGTCTCAATGGAAAGTACACTTGCCGACGGTGACTCCGTAATTATCAATAAATTTTCTTATCGTTTTCAAGAACCGAAGCGTTTTGATGTAATCGTATTTAAACAAAGCGGTAAGGAACATAGTTATTATAATATTAAAAGAATCATAGGACTGCCCGGAGAGACACTTCAGCTTCAAAATGGAGTATTATATATCAATGGCGAAATCATTGATGAGGTTGTCAATGTTGACGATATGGCAAATTATGGCCTTGCTGAGGAAGAAATCAAATTAGAAGATAATGAATATTTTGTTTTGGGAGATAATAGAAATAACAGCGAAGATAGTCGATTTGCGAGTATCGGAAACATTCGAAGAAATGAGATTGTAGGAAAAGCTTTTATCAGATTATCACCTTTTAACTTTATAAATAAATTAAACACACTCAAAGAACCCAGTGAAGAAGAACAAGTGGAAGACGGTACAGAAGATACTACTGAGTCCACAGATGAAACTGTAGAAGAATAGATTACTTGTTATTACGAAGTAATGGAGGAAAGAAATGCATTATCAATGGTATCCTGGCCATATGGCCAAAGCAAAACGAATGATGCAGGAAGATATGAAACTGGTAGATGTTGTAATTGAGCTTGTAGATGCCCGAATTCCATATTCCAGTAAAAATCCTGACATTGATTTCTTAGCAAAAAACAAATCCAGAGTTATGCTTTTAAATAAATGTGATATGGCAGATCAGCGTTTCAATAAAGCATGGAAAGAATATTTTGAATCAGAAGGTTATTTTGTAGCCTTAGTGAATTCCAAAAGCGGCGCAGGCGTGAAAGCTGTTCAGGAAATAGTAAATAAAGCCTGTGCAGCAAAAATAGAACGTGACCGAAGAAGAGGAATCTTATGTCGTCCGGTTCGTGCTATGATTGTAGGTGTTCCCAATGTCGGAAAATCCACTTTCATCAATACCTTTGTTGGTAAAGCTTCCACGAAAACAGGCAATAAACCTGGTGTAACAAAAGGAAAACAATGGATTCGCTTAAGTAAGGATATCGAATTATTAGATACTCCTGGTATCCTTTGGCCTAAATTTGAAGATCAAGCAGTAGGCCTTCGACTAGCTTTGATTGGTACAATTAATGATAATATTCTAAATACAATTGATCTTTCTTTGGATTTAATCGTATTATTAGATAAATTTTATCCTGATGTTCTTAACAATCGTTATGGTATTGAGCGTGAAGAGTTGGCAATCAATACAACAATTGCTTTACGTACTCTTGAGCAGATTGCTTTAAAGCGTTCCTGCTTGTTAAAAGGCAGTGAACCGGATATCGAACGTGCGGCTAATTTCGTAGTCGATGATTTTAGAAGTATTAAGTTAGGCAATATCACATTAGAATATCCTCCAGCCAAAAAACCAAAACCAGCGACAGTTGAAGTATCAATAGAAGAACCTGCAGTTCAAGAAGTCAACCAGAGCAAAAAGACTGATGCAGAAGTTAATTCTGATGGTGATGATGCTTCTGTAAGTTAATATTGCTTCTGTAAGTTAATATTGCTTCTGTAAGTTAATGTTACTTCTGTAAATTAATGTTACTTCTGCTGCAGATATTGCTTCCGATATAAAGAATACCTTTATTGAATCCGATATAGTTATTATAAATTTAAAATAAATAATATAAAGGATTCATTTCAAAACATATCATATTGATAAGGAAGACCGTGCTATGATAAAACAAGAATCAAAAGAAGAAATTTGTGCCAAAAAAATAGCTGTAATAAAATTAGAATTCATGCAGGCGGATAATAGCGATATTTCTGAGTTATTAGTTAAGTATGGTGATGACGAAAGAAGCGGAGTGCTTTCCATCTGTAATCAGTATAAAAGTAAACTTGATTCACTCAGTAAAGAACTAAGTCGAATGGAAGTCATGAAACAGTATGAGAATAAATACTCTGAATATGAATATATCTGCGGTATAGATGAGGTTGGCAGGGGACCATTTGCTGGTCCTGTAATGGCATGTGCTATGATTCTGCCGAAAGACTGTGATATTCTATATATCAATGATTCTAAACAGCTTTCCGAGAAGAAACGTGAAGAATTATATGATGAAATTATATCCAAGGCAGTGGCATTTGGTATTGGAAGTGTACCTCCGAATCAGATTGATGAAATCAATATTCTTCAGGCAACTTATGAAGCAATGAGAAAGGCCATTGGCAACCTTAAGGTTAAACCTGATATTTTGCTAAATGATGCAGTTACCATTCCGCAAGTAGACATCAGACAGATTCCAATTATCAAAGGAGATGCAAAAAGTATCTCTATTGCTGCTGCAAGTATTGTTGCGAAGGTAACAAGGGATCGTATTATGGCTGCCTACGACAATGTATTTCCTGGATACGATTTTGCTAGTAATAAAGGATATGGTTCGGCGCAGCATATTGAAGCAATTAAAAAACTTGGAATAACCCCTATACATAGACGAAGCTTTTTAAAAAATATTTTAGGCGAATAGACATTCTTTATAGTTCAGCATATGTTAAGTTCAGAAGATTATCACCTGATTATTTTCTGAAGATAGCATATGATTATTTATTATTAAATTGCAGTATTAGAGAGGAAGGGTATCCATGGAACAGAATAAAGATAACAAGAAAAGAACCGCAGTTGCCCTTTCTTACGATCCAAAGGAAGACGCACCTAAGGTGATTGCTTCCGGTCAGGGTTATATTGCTGATCGGATTATTGAAAGAGCAAAAGAAGCTGATATTCCGATTCATAAAGATGATGGTCTTGCAAGCACCTTATCGAAGCTTGAAATTGGAGATATGATTCCTCCCGAACTATATGGTGTAGTTGCTGAAGTATTAGTCTTTGTAGATAAAATGGATCGTATGAAGAGCAAGGTTAATTATAATCATGAATAATAGAGCCGTAGGTACACAGTTCGAACAGAAAGCTGCTGATTATCTAAGCACCAAGGGTTATCAGATTCTTGCCAAAAACTATCGCTGTAAGATTGGCGAGATTGACCTCATCGCAAAAGATGGGGCTTATCTTTGTTTTATCGAAGTGAAATATCGATCCGGCCTCTCAAAAGGTTATCCAGCCGAAGCAATTACTCCGTATAAAATCCGAAGAATTACTCGAACTGCAGAATTTTATATGTTGTTTCATAAATTACCCCTGGACACGCCCTGTCGTTTTGATGCAGTAGTAATACTAGACGATGAGATAACTCTGCTTAAGAATGCATTTGATGGAATATAAAAAACAAATAAAAACTATTCATTTTTACTCTGAAACACTCGAATCTACTATGTGATTCTTGTAGATTCTGAATCGTTGCATGTTATGTTACTATTCAGAATATTTTTGTGATTTAATATCCTGCATTTTGCATAGATATTAATAAGAAAGGCCTGATTTGATGATATTTGAAAACAGTGGTTCAGCTCAAATAGATTTTACGAAAGAAGTACCTTATCTTTCTTTTCCTGTATTGTCTGAAATACCCTTTATAAAACATGGTTTTTCTACCAGACTTGGTGGTGTCAGCAGCGGAATCTTTTCCTCTATGAATCTTGGCAATAACGCTGCACCTGTTATCGATGAGTCCAACAATATTGAAGAAAATTATAAGCGGATTTCCACCAGCATCGGCGTAGATTTTTCTTCCTTAACCTTAACCGACCAGGTTCATCAGACAAATATCCGTCTTATCACAAAAGAAGATTGTGGCAAGGGTATTTCCCGTCCACGAGATTATGAGAAAATTGATGGCTTTATAACAAATGTACCTAACATTACGCTAGTAACAAAATATGCAGATTGTGTCCCACTTTTCTTCGTTGACCCGAAGAACAAGACAATCGGATTAACCCATTCCGGATGGCGCGGTACCGTGATGAAAATAGGTAAGATCACAATAGAGGCAATGACAGATAAATTTGGAAGTGATCCAGAAGATATCATTGCTGTAATTGGCCCTTCCATCTGTGCTTCCTGTTTTGAAATTGGTGAAGAAGTTGCAGATGAGTTTAAAAAGGCCTTTCCGAACAACTGGCAAAATGATATTCTTGTAGCAAAGGAGCAAAAAAAGTTTCAATGTGATTTATGGGCAGCAAATCGCATCGTATTATCGGAAGCTGGATTGAAACAAGAACACATTCACTGTTCTAATGTATGTACTGCCTGCAATCCTGATTTATTCTTTTCCCATAGAAAGACGATGGGCAATCGTGGAAGTTTAGCAGCATTTTTAGCTTTAACTTAACCAACTATAATTATTATGCATTCTACTCTTGTAGATAGAAGGAATTGGTATCATTTATGAAGAAAAATAAACATATCATCAAATTAATTGAACCAGGCAGCATTGCGGAAGAGATGGAATTAGAACCAGGAGATGAACTAATTTCTATTAATGGAACAAAAATCCAAGATGTTCTGGATTATCATTTTTTGATAAAAGAGGAAGATCTGACGGTCTTGATCAAGAAGCCCAGTGGTGAAGAATGGGAGCTTGATATTGAGAAAGATTACGATGATGATTTAGGTATCGAATTTGAAGAAGGCTTGATGGATGAATATAAATCCTGCAAGAACAAGTGCATCTTCTGTTTTATTGACCAGATGCCTCCCGGTATGCGCGAAACTCTCTATTTTAAAGATGATGATGCAAGGCTATCTTTCTTGCAGGGCAATTACATCACCTTAACTAATATGAGTGACAAAGATATTGAACGCATCCTTTTATATAAATTATCCCCGATTAATGTATCAATTCATACCACCAATGAGGAACTCAGGTGTAAAATGCTGCATAACCGTTTCGCCGGCAGTTCGCTTGCCAAGATTACAAAGTTAAAAGAAGGCGGAATTATTATGAACGGTCAAATCGTTCTATGTAAGGGCTGGAATGACGGGGAAGAATTAGAACGCACCATGCATGATCTGTCTGCCTATTTGCCAGAGATGCAGAGCGTATCGATAGTTCCGGTCGGGGTGACGAAGTTCAGAGAGGGACTACAGAAGCTTTCTACCTTTACGAAAGAAGATTCCCTTGAAGTTCTTGATACGATACATCGTTGGCAGAACATTTTTCTGACTCATTACCAGACGCGTTTTGTTTATGCAAGTGACGAATGGTATATCAAAGCAGAGCTGCCGATTCCCGATGAAGAT
>JBASOB010000546.1:0-4223 GCA_049657865.1 Mobilitalea sp. | reverse complement strand
GGGTACCGCAGTGCATAACGACATCTATTTTTTGCGTAAGTACTCCGCTTTTTGCAAGACTGTGCATCGTATCAATTTTAGGTTTTGCGAAATAAGGCCACACCGGTATATCTGCGTGAAAGGGATGTGTTAAATCGATCATTACTTTGCTCATATATATTTCCTCCATTATGGTATTTTATGTCATTTATAAAACATGATGAAAGAAGCCGCCATGCGGATTCTTTCTGAGTGAAGTGATTTTTCTTACGCTCTTTATTTATTTTCCTATTACTAATAATTCTAGACATGATAAAGCATTCTAATCAGATATTCATTTAAATCTTTCTTGGATTTTTCAATTTGCTCTGGAGTCCATTCCTGGAAACCATGACCTGTTTTAAATCCAATATCACCTTTGCTTAATTTTTCACAAAGCAAAGCAGAAGGTTCGGTATCTCTACATAAATCTTTGAAAATATAACTGTGAATATTATAAGTCAGATCAGTTCCTACCATATCCACATTCTCAAGGGGTCCTAATTGTGGAAGTCTTAGACCGAAGCTGTTACGTACTGCTTCGTCAACAGTTGCTGCATCCGCAATTCCCTGCTCTACAATATAGATTGCTTCTCTCCATAACGCATGCTGCATACGGTTTGCAATAAAACCTGGTACATCTTTCTGACAAAGCACTGGTTTTTTCTCTACTTTACGTAGGAATTCCATCACGGTATCAGCAACCTCATCTTGGGTATATTTAGATTTCACCACTTCAACTAATGGAATTAAAAATGCAGGATTCCAGAAATGGGTACCTACCAAACGTTCTTTATGCACTAATTTTTCCGAAATCTCAGTAGGACTGATGACGGAGGTATTCGTACAGAAAATCGTATCTATGGAGCATCTTTCCTCTAACTTTGCAAACATATCTTGCTTGATGTCGAGTTTTTCAAATACACATTCAATCACAAGATCAGCTGCTTTAATTTCACTGCTCTCCAAATCGGTAGTAAAGTTCACTCTAGATACCCGTTTCTCGACTTCTTCTTCCGATAAAATATTCTTATCCACCAGTTGCAAAAACGTATCCTTCAGCCCTTCGTTGAACGGAGAATCATACATATCATAAACGGTAATCTTTAAGTCCTCACGAACAGACAGAATATGGGCAATTCCTTTCCCCATCATACCGCCGCCACAAATTAAGACATTTTTTATTTCTTTCATCGTTGGTCTCCATTCTCATCTCTATATTATTCTAAGAAGAAGTTCAAAATGAGATTCCTGCGAATATCAATCGTTTTCTCATTCAAGAGTTCTTTTAAACACTAAAATATTTTTAGCATTAATTAGCCCAATATCCGCCTTCCGTAGCAACATTTGCACCTGTCATGAAATCACTGGCACTAGAAGCAAGGAAGATACATGGTCCAACAAAATCTTCCGGCTCCCCAAGACGACCAACCGGGAGACGTTTTAAAAAGTTCTGGTATACAGGACTATCCGGATTGAACATCCATTCTGTCAAATCGGAACGGAATACAGTCGGATTAATGGTATTCACGTTAATCTTATATTTTGCTGTCCACTCGCAAGCAAGCGACTGTGCCATAAGATCAATTCCAGCTTTCGCTGTACAGTAACCAGTATAGCCTGCCATACCCATCTTAGAGCGAGCTGAGGAAACTAATATCACTTTTCCACCCTTACCCTGATCAATCATTTTTTGACCGACATATTTACAGAATAACCAGGTAGCCTGAACATCAGAATCCATAATTTTCTTCCATTCAGTTAATTCCTGCTCTATAATTGGCTGTGCGTGATTATATCCCGCTGCAGTTAATAGAACATTAATTTCACCGAATTTTGATATCGTATCGTTTACTATTCTAATAACATCTTCTTCAACAGAAGGATCACCCGTTGAGAAACTGCATTCGATTCCTGCTGCCGTTAATTCATCACATAGAGCTTTACATTTGTCATCGCTACGACCGGTAACCATAACTTTCATACCTGCATAACCATAACCAAAAGCGATTGCTTTTCCTAAAGCTCCTGTAGCTCCTGTTAAAAGAGCGATTTTACCTTTTACTTCAAATAAACTATTTACCATTTGTTTTTCAACTGCCATATTAATAACCATGCCTTTCTCTCTGCCTGCAAACTTTGAGCTGCAGGCACTACTTTGTATATGAAAGAGTCTTCTTTCATACTGTATTCTAGTATTGTTAGGAGGATTCACTTCCTAACTTTAATTCTTTATTTGTCCTGCGGATAATTAATAATAACTAACATTCTTGCAGACTTATTGGATTCATTTAATAAATGTCTTCCTTCATTTGGGGGGAAAGATATTGTTTCATCTGCATGAATGACATATTTATTACCATCTTTATCGGTCACTGTCATTTCACCCTCTAATACATAATAAACTTTTTCAAGCGGGTTATCTTCATAGGCATATTCCGCTCCTCCACCAGGTAAGAATGTTGATAATCCCATCCAGAATTTTTCTGCTCCGGTTTCCTCTTTCCCATGAATACGCATAGCTGTCATACCAAAATGACCTGGTGCATTATACGATTTCAATTCCTCCATTGTACGTTTTACCATTTTTTTGTCCTACCTTTCCTATTATATTATTTTCAATCATGTTCAAAACGGTCTTACGAAAAATCAGTCTTCTCTTATTTCGCTTCCCTATAGTTGTCAAATCCAGTCCATGCAGCAATTCCAGAATATCTCTTCGCACTTTCTCTTCCTTCTAAAACACGGATCGCACCACTTGCCATTGCTTCCATCTCAAATTCTCCGGGATAAGGAACAACAGGAGCAATAAAGGAACATCCTTCCGTTATCTGCGAAACCAAATCCATATTGTAAACCATTCCTCCTCCTAAAAGAATGCCATCCACCTTCCCGTGCAGAACTGTTGCCATAGAACCAATTGATTTATTGATCTGATAAATCATGGCATCCCATATTAATTTGGCATATCGGTCGCCTTGCAAAGCTTTATTGCTTATTTCAAGGGCGTCTGCAGTTCCGGTAAGATCAACCAAACCACCATTTCTTGTACATTTTGCAAGCATATCTTTTTCCGTATATTTTCCGGAATAGCACATACGAATGAGTGGTGCGCAAGGAACTGCGCCTGCACGAGTCGGAGCCATCGGTCCTTCTCCTTCTACAATGTCAGTACCATCTACCATTTTTCCTTTTTTATGTGCAGCAACAGAAATACCGCCTCCAATATGACAAACAATAAAATTGCATTCTTCGTAGCTCTTGCCAATCGACTTTGCATGCCTAATTGCAGTTTCTTTTTGATTGAGTGAATGGATATGACTGGCACGTGAAATATCTTTAATTCCAGTTACTCTTGCGATATCTTCAAATTCATCCACATCCGGAGGATTCACGACATATTCTTTTCCACCATACTGTAAGCAAAATTCATGTGCTAGTTGACTTCCTAGTTGCGCTGGATGTGTAACACCATTTGCACCAGTTCTGGCATGACGTAATAATATTTCATCTATTTCATAGGTCCCACCGGGAAGTGATAGTAACCCGCCTCCGCGTCCAACAAAAGCATCCACACCCTCTAAGGAAATTTGACTATCCTCTAGTAATTTCAAAATAGTTTCTTTACGGTATGGAAGCTGTTCCGGCATTTCTTTGAATTGCGCTAATTTATCTGCATCGTGATTAACGTTAGCTTTAAAGAGAACGCTCTCCCCTTCTATCAGTGCTATTTTTGTTGAGGTTGATCCGGGATTAATGGCAAATATCTTATACTTACGCATTGCTATTTACCTCCCTGTGCACGAACTGCAGAGATTGCTATATTACCAACTAATTCAGAAACCGGCGCACTTCGTGAACAATCACATACTACTTTTTTGAAGCCCTGCAATATTGGTCCATATGCATCAGCATGCGCAAATTGCTGCATTAATTTCACTCCGATATTTCCAACATTTAAGTCTGGCCAAATAATAATATTCGCCTTGCCTGCAACTTCACTGGGACGGTTCACTTTTTTCGCTGCGACTTCCGGAGAAATTGCTGCATCTAGCTGAAACTCACCGTCTATTTTATAGTCCGGTCTCATTATATTCGCTATCTTCACTGCATTAATTACCTTACTAATCATTTCGTGTTCTGCACTTCCTGTTGTTGAAAATGATACCAAAGCGCATCTTGGTTCCCATCCCAATAAACTTTTT
>JBASOB010000545.1:0-4619 GCA_049657865.1 Mobilitalea sp. | reverse complement strand
GATCGGTGATATACTCAACGGTTACATCTCCGCTTCCGCCGCCGCCTTTTACATAATCAAAACTTCCTTTACCAAACAAAGCAACTTTCGTTCCTTTCGTTAGCGGAAGAACCTGCTGATTATTTTTAAGAAGTACCATACCTTCTTTTGCTGCATTCTTAGACAATTCTCTGTGTGCTACGGATGATGTGACTCTCTCACCCTTCTCTCCTAATGGTAGATTAGGTTGATACAGTGCTCTTTGCCATTTGTTCATGATAAACCCTCCTTGGATATAACTCATATTATTCTATCACTATCATATTATTTATAGGTAAAGATAACAAGTCTATTTCTGACTTACTATACAGTCAATATTGACTTTTTCACTATATTGTGTTAATTTTCTTATAAATAGTTCTTTTTATAAACACCACATGAAACACCTCATCAGAAAGGTAGGCTTACCCTATGACAACACATGAAATCATAACTCCCAAAACACAGCTTCCTGTTTATTTTGATATCTATCAATCTATCAACCTGTTGGTTCCAAGTCATTGGCATACTCACTTGGAGGTACTTTATATTTTGCGAGGAGTAATGTATATCGTTCGTAATGACGAGAAATATACGATTAAAAAAAACGATCTCTTCATCGTAAATTCCGGTGACATCCATTATACTAGAAGTGTTGGCGGCGCCGAAGTTCTACTGCTTCAAATTCCATATGAGTTTCTTAACCAGTCCATTTATCAGTTTAATACGATAAAGTTTAGAGAATACTATCCTCATAGTGAATTTAAGGAGGTTCTTGCCTTTCAGAAGATGATTGAATATCTTCAATTAATGGAGAGCCTTTATCGACGTCACGAAGAAGGTTATCAATTCCTGTTCAGCAGTAATCTGAACCTGTTTCTTCATATTCTATACACTAATTATTCTACGCGTCAAGATCTGATCGAAAAAAACAAGAACGAAAAACATCTGCTTCGTCTGCGAGAGATTATTGCGTATGTGGAACGTCATTACATGGAACCTCAGAGCCTTTCGGAAGCTGCTTCTTTGGTTGCTCTAAATCCGGAATATTTCTGTCGTTCTTTCAAAAAATATATGGGGTTTTCTTTTATGGAATATGTTAACCTCGTCCGGCTTACTCATATCCATAGTGATATTCTAGAAACTGAAGATAGTATTACGAATATTCAGGAACGACACGGTTTTAGCAATTACAAAGTTTTCAACCGCATGTTTAAAGAAGCTTATGGATGTACTCCTTCCAAGCTCAGATCTACAAAACTATCTATTGAATCACATAGTTAAAAATCTTCTCAATGATATTATTATCTACGGTTGGATTGAATTTCCGTGCAAACATCAGCTCTGATCCGATCAGTTTATCAAAATCCTGTTCGCGCCAAATGTATGGTGTTCCATCTTTCCAGATGATAAACCGCTGGCAGGCCCTATAGTTTCCGTCAAATTTATTATCGTATAGTTTATCTTTAAAAGGTGAATGATAAACTAAGGTCTGAAGACAGCATTCATCACAGGCAAAGGTATTGGTAAAATACTTTTTGACCCAATCGATATTCTCAATAAGATATTCTGCTAATTCATCTGTAATGCTGAACCAGCTTGCACCGTAGCATAGTTCATACGGATTATTTTTTTGCTTATCGATTCTTAAAAACCGTTGAGCCATTAAATAGGTTATGCTAACTGTTTTTATCAGCAGACTTTTTAGTTCAATTTTATGATTTAGAATATTTCGATTCACATATTTTTCAAATCTATGATCAAGCGAATATCTTTCATAAATATTTCGATTAATCGGTGGAATTGATGTAAAATGCAGGAATTCTTTTCCCTTATTTTTATCAAAAAAATCATGAATAACAGACATCGGTTTAATCGGCATATCGCCACCGGTCAGATTATGATAATACATATAATTACCATTTCCCCTTGCTTCTTTTAGAAAGGTCAAATTTGCTAAAAGCCACTGTTCTGTTCCCCATTCTATCACAAAGCGTTCTATATAATATACGTTTGAATGCGTTGGCAGGGTTCTGAAATACTCGAAATCAAAGTCATTGACATTTTTATTGATATGGATATAGATATCATTTCGCTCATTATCTAATATCCTAATTATTTTTACCAGAAGATCCCAGTTGTTATGTGCCGCAATTAAAAAAGCATGTTTTCTTGATTTATCATTAATTTTCAGATCACTCATCATAGCGCCTCCTACATAGATCCAGAAAACAGATTCTTATCAGGCTCTCCAACAGTTTCTCAATTAAAAAATAATCATCAATATAATTCAACAGTATAAATATAGCAAAATTATAGCACAACTGATTTTGCATGTAAATAAATGCAATGTAATAAATAATAAAAGAATTATATATGTAAATAAATGTATGAAAGACAGCGTTACAGATAACTTTAAGTTATTTGTAGCGCTGTCTTTTTGATGCATTTATATTCTATTCTTGTCTATTCTTTTCTTTAGATCTGAATATTTTCTGTACAATAAATTTATTCTTTTTGATTTTTATTTATTGTCTATTTCTTATGATTCAACTATTTTGTCCTGATTTTCACCGGAATTGCCATTAATTTCTCATTTAGAACATCAAGATCAACGGTGCCAAGCATCATCATTTTAATAAATCCATCTGCTCCTTTTGCTACCTCACCGATACTGTAAGGAAGTTCTATTCCTGCCTCTTTGCTCTCTGCTTGTATCATCTGTGGCATCATGTCCGCTATTATGCTTCTAGTATCAGCGGTAGCAAGTAATTCTCGGATAGGGGTATCTATGGTGTACTTCATCTCATAACTCTTAGTTGGGGAATACGAGAATTCATAGCTTCCTGCGGTTAATTCTATCTTAACCTTGCTTCCCTCCTGCTCCGCTTTAAAGCTTTCTATGCCTCCCACGGAGATCAGTTCAGCATCCGGCAGGAATAAAATTGCCTCAGAGTCAAAAGGAACGGTAACTTTCACGGTAAGAGTACCTTCCTGCGCTCTGTTCCATCCGCTTTCAATCATACCCATGGCTGATTTTACATTTGCTTTTGCATAAGAAAGCTTACCATATACTTCTGGCTTAAGGAGGAATTTCTTAAATCCTGGTGCTTCCTCTAATGGATTAATTCCGCACATATTGCGGTACATCCATTCTACAATGGATCCATATGCATAATGATTGAGCGAATTCATACCGGTTCCGGAGATCTTGCCATCTGGCATTACTGAATTCCAGCGTTCCCAAATAGTGGTTGCTCCCATTACAACTTCATAGAGCCAGCTAGGATAATCCTCCTGGAAGAAGAGCTGGTAAGCACTGTCGGAATCTCCATTATCGGAAAGAGAACGACATAAATATGGTGTTCCAATAAATCCTGTCTTCAGATGCATTCCATCTTTTTTAAGTATAGTCTGTAAATCTCTCAGAACTCTGTCTCTGACTTCTGTTTCCACCAGATCAAAATGTAGGGCTACCACATGAGCCGTCTGTGTCACAATTGTGGATCTTCCATTTTTTGAGAAAAATTCCTCTTGTATTGCCTTCTTTATCTGCACGGAAAGTGCTCCGTAAAACTTGGCATCCTCTTCATAACCCAGTACTTTTGCTGCTTTGGATAAGATATTGGTAGAAAGTCTGTAGTAAGCAGAAGCCAGTAAACCATTATCGGTTCCACCCATCACACCGCCCTCTATCGGACCATCGAGAGCAAGCCAGTCTCCAAAATGGAAGCCTACGGTCCACAACTTGTGATCTCCTGATTTCTGATCTTGTTTACGAATCCAGTCAACCCAGTCCTTCATACTTGCATATTGTCTCTCAAGTATCGTCTTATCTCCAAAATGAAGGTATACCTCCCACGGTACGACCGTTGCGCAGTCTGACCAAGCACAAGCACCACCACCGGTGAAACTGGCTTCGGAGTCTTTTATCTTGCAGAAAGTAGGAATTACACTTGACACCATACCACCACAGAATTTCTGTTCCTCATACAAATCCTGCATATATTTTGTATAGAAGGCATAGGTATCCATGTTAAAACATGCCGTTCCGCTAAATATTTCAGTATCTCCGGTCCATCCCATTCTCTCATCACGCTGTGGGCAATCCGTCGGAACATCGAGGAAATTACCTTTCTGTCCCCATAATGCATTCAGGAAAAGACGATTAACGAGTGGATCTGAGGTCTCAATATTTCCAGTCAGCTCAAGATCCGAATAGACCACACATCCTGTAAAATCTTCCAGATTGATTGGCTCCTGAAAGCCTTCCAGCTTCGCATAGCGGAAGCCGAAGTATGTGAAATGTGGTTCTATCACACGTTCCGTGCCATCTGAGATATAGATATATTCTGCTTTTGCTTCACGCAGGTTATCACGGTAGAAATTATCCTCTTGAAGTATCTCACCATGAGATATCTTAATCTTCGTTCCCTTTGGCTGATGAATTCGAATACGCAGCCAGCCTACCATATTCTGGCCCATATCAAGTACCAGCTCACCTGCAGGTGTATGAATTAACTCTATTGGTTTCAATGTTTCCTTAATAAGAACAGGAAGGGAAAGTCGATCTCTTACCTCACCAAGACCGGTAGGGACGA
>JBASOB010000544.1:0-3123 GCA_049657865.1 Mobilitalea sp. | reverse complement strand
TTATGCTTTAGTAATCATGAAGCGAATGGTGAAACAATTCTTCGTACCGGAAAAGTATTGAAGAATAGAAACGACATCAATGGAATGTGGAATTATTCAAAGCTTTCCTTTAACAGCAAATATCCATGGGAAGCAACACCCTGTAATAATTCAGAAATCGAGTCCCAGCAGTATGTATTAAATGACACCACAAATGGAGAATTACAGCATGCGAATGTTACTTTTTGGAGTGGTGTCAGAAATGAAATTTTATATCGAAGACAATTTTTTAGTTATAATTTGAACACAGAAACCATGTGGATGCAGGCACTCAATTTAGCCGATTTTGAAGTCCCGTGTGGAATTATGCGCGTGGACAAGATGAGGCTGTATCGAAGACCGATCTCATTAACTCTCGGAGCCTATGGATTTCCGGACAATGGCACGGAAATAATTCATAAACAGTTAGGTTTGGCGAAAGCAATCATTTTAAAAGGAAAAGACTATACTGGCAGGGAAAAACAATTAGCGATGACAATATACGATGGCTGGGAAACGATAGACCTTGAGAACAGCATAGGAACGAATCCTGATTCTGATCAGTCGATTATACTGTATGCGCGCACCGAAAGTAGAAAGCAGTACGGAGCATACGAACCCTATGTGCTTATTTCGCAAGTGATTACAAAAGAAAACCATACAGACTTTTTAGAGGAGGAGATATTCCCGGTCCGTACGATTTCTTATGAAGACACAAGTTCTACAGGAGCATATGGCGATATAGTAATCGAACTGAAAACTGGAAAAACAAAAATCATTAACTTCGAGGGAATAGAAGCGTCACTATTATTGTAGTTGGAATAGTTACTTTTTCAAGAATAATACTTTGATTTAGAAGAAATAACGCAAATTTGAGACGATGTAATGATGCAAGAGACAGGAGTGTACTTATGAAATTGAAAATTATTGGTTCTGGCGGTTGTGTAAGTATACCTAAGCCATTATGTCAGTGTAAGGTATGTACTGAGGCGAGGGGAAAAGGATTTCCTCATGCAAGATGTGGCTGCAGCCTATACGTAGAGGATGTGAATTTGTTAATTGATACACCGGAAGATATCGCTTATGCGCTGAATAACGCTGATATAAAGAATGTAGATTATATCCTCTACAGTCACATCGACCCTGATCATACCATGGGCATGCGAATAATGGAACAGTTGCGATTAGACTGGTTAGCGAAATCGATTGGAATAAAATGCGATAATCCGATCACCGTAGCTTCCCTGCCTTCAATTATTAAGGATTTAAGATATCAAGGAACGAAGTATGGTTCTGCACTGGATTATTATGAAAGTATGAATCTAATAAAGATTCATACATTTACGAGTATAGACCTTGCCTCCCTGCATATAGAATTGATTCCGGTTGATGAATCCGCCGGAGTAACTGTTTTTGTATTTACGGAGGATTCTCATAAGGTGATTTATGCACCATGTGATGTAAAACCATTTCCTGAAAATGATATGTTCATGGAAGCCGACTGCCTGATTATTGGAAACACAATTGTCGGAGATATCTTGAAGGACGGTTTTGTCCTTGAAAATGATAATCCGCTGAGAGACGAACTATTTGTGATGGATGAGATTATAGAATTAAAAAATAAATATCATATTAAAAGAGTAATCATAACCCACTTAGAAGAGGACTGGGGAAAAACCTATGATGATTATGTGAATCTGCAAAAGCAACTTGATGGAATTGAATTCGCGTATGATGGGTTGGAAATTAATTATTAGGGAGGATAGATATCATATTCAACCATTACATTTCCATAGTATTCCAAACAACAAAAAACAAGGCATCCAAAGTTTGTGAAAACTCTGGATGCCTTGTTATAATTACTGCAGTCGAAGGGACTTGAACCCTCACTCCCTTACGAGAACTAGAACCTGAATCTAGCGCGTATGCCAATTCCGCCACGACTGCATGAAAGCTTTCCGCCTTGTGGAAACTACGGAACGAACTTGATTATAACATACAGAAATTTTAATTTCAATAAAAATATTATAATACTTACAAATATTGATATTGAGTAGATAGTGAAAGAAGGTACGGATAAAAACAAGGGATATTCTGACTGTAAAAAACAAGGAAAAAGTATTGACATCTTTAATATGGAGTATTAAAATAGGTTACATATTCCTCGATAGCTCAATGGTAGAGCGCACGGCTGTTAACCGTGAGGTTGTAGGTTCGAGCCCTACTCGGGGAGTTTTTAATATTTTATACTGTTTTAAGTGAAAGCCTTTCTATTATTATGTTTCTTCGTACAGGAGCATAGTAGCAGGAGGGCTTTTATTAAGGGGAATAAAATTATATTGACAAAGACAATCCAATCGATTATATTTGTATGTACAAACAAACGAGGTGAGAATTATGGATAATGAACTAAATATCACAGAGGAATGTAGAATGGATAGCTGTTTATTCTTCTCTTCTGCCAAACTTGCTCGTGTACTTGGTAAAATAGCAGAGGATAAATTCAAAAAAACAGGCTTATCACCAAGTCATGCACTCCTTTTATACACGGTTAATCAAAATGGAAGCATACCGCAGAAGGAAGTGGGTGAACTGCTGCACCTGACCCCCTCCACGATCACAAGATTCGTGGAAAAACTGAAAGAAAAGAATTTTGTTGTTACACAGTGTACAGGGAAAAATGTAAGCCTTTTCACGACAGAAAAAGGGCTGCTGATGCAACCAGAGATACTGAAAGCATGGGATGATCTGCACAAGGCATATAAAGACAGCCTGACAGAGGAAGAAACCAGACAGTTTGTCGAGAGCAGTAATAAGATGCTGAGTAAGCTGGAAAGTTATAAGGACTAAATCTATATAATTGACTTGATAGCACAAGGAATTAATTATTTAGCTAGAAAACAAAAGAATCAAATCAATTTAATAAGCTGAAAAATGAAAGAACTTAATTCATTTACTCAGTTAGAAAAAATGTAATTTTTAGTAAGCTCTCTCTTTCCTTGATAACGATAAATTCCCATGGCTATTGGTTTGCAGCAGAAGGTGCCTGCATTGCTGCTCTGAGTAATTTCTCAATCTTCTCTGGTTCTACTTCCTGATCCTTAA
>JBASOB010000543.1:0-12023 GCA_049657865.1 Mobilitalea sp. | reverse complement strand
GCTTTGAATTTTCTTCCGGCCAGACAGGAGGAACATAGCCTTCTTCTTTATTAAATAAAAATACAATTCCTTCCTTATATATGGCAGGGCAGCCATACATAATTCCTTTTTCCCATCCAAGAAGTTTGTGGTAAAATTCACATAACCCTTTATCGTCATTACAATCTACCATGATATTTCCAAGTCTTATTCCTTCAATCATGAAAAGTCCTCCCTTTAATTAGACTCAACTGTCTGTTTAATTGCTGTACATTTGTGGGTGAATCCTTATCTTAACTTTTATCTAAATTCATGTTATCATAAAAAGGAGTATAGAACAAGTGTTCTTTACTCCTTTTTTCATACAATTTACTTCCGATTTAGTGCTTGAATGCTTAATAAATTTTTAGCTCTCTGTTTCTAATTATAAATACACCTGTATCAGAACTGCCCCCTGAGGTGGTATGGAGGTTTTTATAATAAGAGCGCCGTTTTCTGTTGTAGCTTCAACTGCTTCTCTTTTTAGAAAAGAAGCCGCTTCCAAAATAGCCATCTGACTTTTATCTGGGTAGTCTGGTTCTCCCATGTTTCTCCATGCTTCGATGGCGTTTCCGTGACTTTCATCCAATCTGATTATTTCTGTCTTACATTCTGATAATGGTAAATTTTCTATCTGAATACTGATTTTTTCTTCTTTAATCTCATGAAGCAAGGAATGATGATTGACTGCCAGAAATTGTACTAAATTACTCTTTGTTTTTTTCAAAGCATAAATATCCACTGTATCCTTTTCATAGGTCTTTTCATACATTTCATTTCCCAGGCCAGTCAGTATTTCAAAGGCTCTGTAAGATGCTTTGGGAATTCCATGCATGGTCATTAAACCAAAACCTCCATGAAATTCGCTATTTGGCATTCCGCCTTCTTCAAAGATATCTGAAAAAGTCCAATAAGAATAACCTTCCACCAAATCGCTGGAATCAAGTATTGTTTTCAAGATAAACGAGGAACCAAAAGAACCATCTGAGGGTAACCCTGCCAGACTATTCCATTCGGTATAATAAACTGGTAATCCATTGGCCTGCATTACAGCTTTTTTTGTCATTTCAGTTAAAACACCTCGATCAACCTCTTCCCAAATATGAGCAAACCACTCCTGTTGCCTTTTTTCATAGGCTTCCAAAGTCTCACCCTCTTGATGTTGAAAGAAATTAACACTATCCTCCACCCCATAACCAAGAATCACATCTGTTGGATAGTGATGGGTGGATATAAAGTCTACAGGCACCTGGTTTTCCTGACAAAAGCCTGTAAATTCTGGAATCCAGGCATTATTTGAAGTGGCTGGTCCACCTACCTTTATGCCATGGTCAACTTTTTTCAGTGTACGGGCTGTATTTTCATACAGTTTAAAATATTCTTCCATACTTTCTGTCCAAAAACCATCTGGCGAATCTTTTCCACCAAGATTAGGCTCATTCCAGACTTCAAAAAACCACCGTCTTACTTCATCAAGACCATATCGGTCCACAAGATGCCTGGTAAAAATATCAATTAAATGATTCCACATTTGATAATCATAAGGTTTTGAGGTGTATCCCTTGTAATGAAAAACTGTAGTATCTTTTGTTTTTAAACATTCTGGCATAAAGCCGATTTCTATGAAAGGCTTCATATTAATAGAAAGAAGGAAATCAAAAATAGAGTCTATATTAGTAAATGAAAAAATAAATTCATCCTCTATTTTTCCTAAAACATGAGATTTTTTCATTACGCTCATATCGTCATCGAAAAGTCCATGGAATCTCACATATTGAAATCCAAGTTCTCTTTGGCACTTTTCCAATTGTTGTCTGTAATCCATTCGAAGCGCCGTCGTTGCGTGACAACTTCCCACACAAAAATTCCAATATGGCTTTAATGGCTTTGTTTTAGATTGATAATTTAAGTTAAATTTGTGCATAGTTCTATTATCTCCAATCATTTATCAGAAAATAACAGGATTTATTCTTCCAGCGAAAAGCTTGCATGATTTGTTGTAGTACTACAGTTTCCAATAAATACATTAAATTCTCCTGCCTCACTTACAAAATTGCCATTGATATCATGGAAACGCAGCATTTCTTCAGTTATTTCAAAAACCACATCCTTTTCTTCCATAGGTTTAAGAGCTAATTTGAAAAAACCTTTTAATTCCCTGACAGGACGGGACACACTGGCTACCGGGTCATTTATATAAAGCTGAACCACTTCTTTTGCTGAATATTTTCCTGTATTTTTAAGGGTTACTTTTGCTTTTATCATCTCTTGTTTTTTTAATACTTTATTACTCAGGATTATCTTTGAAATCTCAAATTCACTATAAGTCAAACCATATCCAAAAGGTAAATAAGGAGAATTTGGACAATCTAAATAATTGGACAGATACTTTCCTTCTTTTCCATCTGATGGTCGTCCTGTACGAAAATCGCTGTAATATACTGGAATCTGACCAACGTTTCTTGGAAAACTCATTGCAAGCTTTCCCGAGGGGCTCTCTTTTCCAAATAATACTTCTGCTATACCGTTTCCACCCTCTGTACCAGGAAGCCAGACTTCCAGAACTGCTTTTGCTTTTTCAAAAAGTTCGTTAATTACAAGGGGTCTTCCATTGAATAAAACAATTACAATATTCTGATTTACCTGATATATTTTTTCTAGAAGTTCCATCTGTATCTGGGGAATATGTAGATCAGTTTTGCTGCAGGATTCTCCTGACTGGGTAGGATGCTCTCCTAACGCCAGGACAACTGTTTGTGCTTCCCTGGCATTTTTCAGGGCTTCTTCCAGTAGTTTGTCAGCATTTTTATTATCTTCTTCTATCTCATTTATTACAAGAGGATTCATTTCCAGATTTTTTGTAGTTTTTAAAACTGGACATCCCTTAGAAAAAGTTACATCTGTGACTCCAAGATTATTCACGCCTTCTTCCAAAGTTACCGTATCTCTTGCATTGCCAAAAATTGACCATACTCCCATAATCCAATGACTACTTACATGGGGACCAATAAATGCTATCTTTTCCTTTTTTGTTTTCAAAGGAAGAACAGCATCATTTTTTAATAAAACCAGGGATTCTCTTACTGCTCTTCTTGCTTCCAATCTGTGATTTTCACAAAGAATAATCTGCTTTTCTTCTTCTGCATCTGCATCTTTATAAGGATTTTCAAATAATCCAAGATTATTTTTTAATTCTAAAATACGCAAAACAGATTCATCAATTAATGTTTCATTGATAATTTTATCCTCAACCAGTGTTTTCAGATTCTGACAGTAACAGGTTGTCATCATATCAATATCAACACCAGCTTCGATTGCCAGTCTGGCTGCGTCCTTTTTATCTGCCGCAAGACCGTGATTGATGATTTCTTCAATGGAAGCCCAGTCAGATATTAAGGCACCTTCAAATCCCATATCTTTTCGAAGAATATCTCTCATTAACCATTTATTGGCTGATGAAGGCACTCTGTCCAATGTATTAAAAGAAGCCATGACTGTAGCACAGCCTGCATCAATAGCCGCTTTATATGCAGGCAGATAATTATCGAAAAGTGTACGATTTGAAAGCTCAACGGTATTGTAATCCCTGCCTCCAATTGGTGCGCCATAACCCGCAAAGTGTTTTACACATGCAGCAATTTTCCCCTTTGCAGAAAGACCTTCTGTTCCCTGATATCCTTCCACCATAGCTTTAGAAAAGCAACTGTTCAGATAGGTATCTTCTCCTGTAGATTCCATGACTCTTCCCCATCTTGGGTCTCTTACCAGGTCTACCATTGGAGAAAAAGTAAGATGTAATCCAGCTGATGCAGACTCACTTGCTGCAATTTTTGCACCCTCTTTTGCAATCTGGGGTTCAAAAGTACAGCCTTGCGCCAAGGGAATTGGAAATACTGTTTGAAAGCCATTAATTACATCCGCCATAAAAATCAAAGGAATGTGATGTGGCTGTTTTTTCATATAATTTTCCTGAATTTTTCTTAATTTATCAGCTCCTGCAATTCCTAAAACAGAACCTGCCATATCTATCTCATTCTGAGAAAATCCTGCTTGATTGGCGGGTCCTGTTACTACACCCTCAGTTTCAAAGTAATACCCACAGACCTGCAAAAGCTGGTCTATTTTTTCTTCTAAAGACATATCCTTTAGTAAAGCTTCTATTTTTATTTTTTCCATAATTATCCTTATTTTTCTATAAATTACGCTCTTTTTTCTGGTAATTTCCCATGCTAATACAAGAACCTCTTTTTAAAAGAGTTGCTTTATAAACCACATGACTGGTTTTTTGTCCCATAATCATAGCAAAAAGAGCATCAATTGCACTAATAGCCATTTGTTCTGCTGGCTGGGAAATAGTATCCAGTGCCGGTGAATAATACTCAGCCGCTTCTATTCCATCAAATCCGATAACAGAAATATCTTCTGGTATTCTTAAACCCTCTGACAAGATTGCCTTTGCTGCTCCAACTGCCATAATATCTGCCATGGTTACCACTGCAGTCATATCTTTATTTCTGATTAGTAAATTCTTCATCATATTAAAACCAAATTCATAGCCTGACTGGGATGCATTCATGGTAGAGGTTAAAATCGGATCAAAGGCAATACCATGCTCTTCAAGAGCTCTTTTATAGCCCTCAAAACGTAAGGTGTTAGGCGTTTTTACATTGCCATAGGCATTATAGATACAACCAATTCTTCTGTGTCCAAGCTGAATCAGGTATTCCGTTGCTTTATAATTTTCCGCCTCATCATCAATGATAACGCTGGAATATAATTCTTTGTCCACATCCGGACCTGCGGTTACTGTGAGTAGTACACAAGGGACACCAAGATGTTTGAAATCTTCGTTGGTATATTCGAAGCAGCCACCCATTAAGATAATAGCGCACAGACTTCGATCCTGTAATTCTTGCCTTGCGATAGTCATTTCCTGACCTGTTGCATTCACATTTCTGATTTCCAGTTTATATCCCCGCAACATTACTTTTTGTTCAATGGTATGAATCATTTTCTGAAAAAAGGGGTTCGTAATACTTTTAGCAAGCAGCACAATTGTTTTGGATTGTCCGATCTTTAAATTTCTAGCATTATTATTGGGAATATAGTTAAGTTCCCGCACTGCTTCCATTACTTTTTCCTTTGTTTCTGGACTAGCAAAACCGCTATTATTCATAACTCTGGATACCGTAGAAATTCCAACCCCTGATAATTTTGCAATATCCTTAATCGTAACGCTCATCTTTCAAAACCTCCGCCTGCTGTTATAACTCATTTCTGATATTTTACCATTTTAATCCATGAAAAACCAGTTATTGCACTATATTATATACAAAAAGAATATGTATATGTTTCCTCTTGTTTTTTTAAGAACAGCTCAAAACATTTAATAATGCTTCAAGCTGTTCTGTTTTATGAAATTAATCCATTCCTTTATAAATACGATTACTGTGCATTAAACTCTGCTAATTGTCTATTTACTTCAGCAACAATCGTATCAATTCCTGCTGCCTGAAGAGCTTCTCTGTATTCTGCAACTGCTGCAACAGGATCACTTGATGTTTTTCCTAACATAATCTGGATTCCAAGGGTTGCATTTACATTGGCAACTGCAGATAATTCAGCTGATACTGTAGTACTGTCAAAACTAAAACCAACATATGGGTTGTCAATTGCAACTTCATCCCATGCTGCATTTAAAGTATATCTGCGATCATCTTCTGTACTTGACTGAATATTAAATTCATCTGTACGAAGTGCCCAACCTGCAAATCCGCCACCATCGACCTCTGCATTATAGCTTGCTGGCTGAGTGATCTTACCATCTACGATTTCATATTGTCTGCCTAAGATACCATATTGGAATAAATCATAGCATTCTTCATTAGTCATCAGCTGTTCAATAAGCATAAGTGCACGTTCTGGATTCTTAGAAGTTGCACTAATTGCAGTAGCATTTTCATTACCCATTTTTCTGATAATCTTACCATTTGCTTCTGGGAAGCAGTAAAATTCAGAATCAATATCAGGCAGTTTTTGAACCTGTGTACCATAGGAACCTGTCCAGTCTGGCTGATGTGTTATGTAGGCTGCTGATAATCCATTATAAAAATTATCTTTGGCTGATTGTGTTGCTGACAATACATCTGGTGACCAGTATCCTTTTTCTGCCCATTCATTCATTTTTACTGCAAAAGCTTCGAATTCATCAGTAAAAGCTGGATGGAAAACGGTATCGCTGCTACTGGTATTTGCCACCAGATACATTTCTGATGCTGGGACGCCAGGTGCATCAATCCACTCCCCTGTTTGAGCTACAAGCATCTTATACAAATCCATTGCAAGAAATGAACTTCCATTAAGAGGTGTATAACCTTCAGTCAATGCTGCATCCATATAAGTTTCCATATCTTCAATTGAAGCAACCTCTGTTAACCCTGCGTTTTCAAGTAAATCAGATCTGGTAATAAATCCATATGCAGTATATTCGCTATAGGTACTTGGAACACCATAAATCTGTCCATCAACATTCATACTTTCCCAGGCATTGTCTGCTAAGGATGATTTTAAAGTTGGTGCATAAGTATCCAGCATATCTGTAATGTCTACCAAAGCATCCTGTTTTGCAAGAGTTGCATAGGGAACTGCTGCTCCAGATGCCACATAAGCCATGTCAAATTCTTCTCCTGATGCCCACAGTAAAGGATATTTTGTTGCAATATCGCCCCAGTCGATGTATTTAATCTCAAGAGTTGCATTAATATTTGCCTTTAAAACTACATTTAAAGCGTCTAAAATATCTTGATTTGCTACGCCTTCACTTCCATATAAATACATTACAAGATTAACTTCTTCTGATGTATCAATAGTTGCGGCTGCTGCATCTGTCTGTGTATCTGTTGACTGTTCTGTGGTTGCTGTGTCTGTACCCGTTTCTGTTGTTTCCGAAGATGCATTTCCACATCCTGTCAGCAATCCTACTGACATAGTTAGTACTAACAATGCTGCCAAAATTTTTCTCATCATTTTAAATCCTCCCAATTAATTATGAATATAACAATTTGTTGTTTATAATAAGCTGTCGTCACAGCACATTATCCCTTAGCCTTTTACTGCACCTATGGTTAATCCGCTTACAAAATATTTCTGCACAAATGGATACAACAGAATAATCGGACCAATAGCCACAACAGCCGTAGCCATTTTAATAGATTCCGAAGGAAGATCAGCGGTATTTAAAGTGATTCCCTGCTGTATTAAAAGTTGTATATTTGCCTGACTTACAATTCTTTGCAGGAAATACTGCAAGGGAAATAAATCAGTAGATTGTACATAAAGCATGGCATTATACCATTCATTCCAATAACCTAAAGTTAAAAATAATCCTATGGTAGCCAGAGATGGTTTTGCCAGCGGAATAAATATCTGCCAGTAAATTCTAAAATCCCCTGCTCCATCAATAGCTGCTGATTCATAGAGCGAATCCGGAATCGCCTTCATAAAATTTCTCATTAAGAATATTGACCAAGGACTCATTAATCCTGGTAATATCATTGACCAGATACTGTCTTTTAAATGAAGACCATTTACCATCAATATATAAGTAGGTATTAATCCACCGCTGAAAAGTGTTGTAAAATAGATAAAAAAAGCAATCTGATTGCGATATTTAAAATCTTTTCTGCTGAGTACATATCCAGCCATAGACATAAAGAACAATCCTAGTAAAGTTCCTAACACTGCAATCGTTATGGTGACCTTGTATGCACTTAGCAATTTTGTATAATTGTTAAATAGGAATTCATATGCACTGAAACTGATTTCTTTAGGAATCAATTTATAACCTTCTGTTATAATCTCTTTTTCGTTCATAAAAGAGGATGAAATCATCAGTGCAAAAGGCAACAGACAAACAAGAGCGAAGGAAGCTATTAAAAAATAGAAAATAGCTTTTACGATTTTTTCCTGTTTTCCTATGGGTTTCTTGCTTTTAATTCTTTTCGTTTTCATCTGGTTCCTCCTAGAACAGTGCACTATCTGGTTCGATTTTTTTAACAATTGCATTTACAGTAAGTACCAGTATCAAGCCAAAGATCGACTGGTAAAATCCAACAGCTGCTCCCTGAGAAAAGTTAAATTGTCCAACCAGGCTTCTGAATACAAATGTATCTATAATATCTGTCTGGGCATACAATACTGAATTATTGCCAATTAAATTATAAAATAAATCAAAGGAACCTTTTAAAATGCCACCAAGACCAAATAAGAAAAGCAAAATAATTGTTGGCTTTAAAAGAGGTAGCGTAATAAATCTTATTTTCTGTAAAGGAGATGCTCCGTCCAGCGCTGCTGCTTCGTATATTTCACCACTAATTCCTGTAATAGAAGCAAGATAAACAATCATTCCATACCCAGTACTGGCCCAAATTTTAAAGAAAACAATAATATATTTCCAAATCCCCTGATCTGAATAAAATTCGTGACGCTCCAGTCCTAACCCAGTAATAATCATATTCACAAATCCATGATCGTAATTAAAAAAATTGTATGCAATAAATCCTACAATAACCATGGATATAAAATAGGGAAGCAACATAACTGACTGGGATATTTTTTTAAACCACTTGTTCCCAATTTCTGAAAGCATTATTGCAAAAGCCACCTGAATCAGATTCCCCAATGCTAAAAAAGCTATATTATAGAGTATTGTATTTTTTGTTATCCTCCATAAGTCACCTGTTTTAATCAAAAACTCAAAATTTTTGAATCCTACAAATTCACTTCCATAAATGCCTTTGCTAATATTGTAATCAACGAAAGCTATATATGCTCCAGGCATAGGAATATAAGCAAAAATAATAAAATAAAGAATGACTGGAGAAATCATTAAGAATAAAACTTTCTTTCTTGATACCTCTTGAAAAAAATCTTTAAACCCCAATTGAATACGTTTGATTTTTGTCAATTGACGATACCTTCCTTCCTATTTTGTGTGTGACACCAACTATATAATACTTACAGATAGTTACGCATCTTGTGCTCCCATAATATCTTATTTTATGATATTTCTACTGTTTTGTATGGTTTTGTATGGAAATTCCCACATTTTGTCTGTTTTTAACATGGAATCGTTTCCATAAACCCTATTGTTAGTGCTTTATGCCATGATTATATGCCCCTGTATAGGATTTGTCAAATACTTTTTTCAAAAAATAAAATCATTTTTCATTTCTTTTTTCTTTTTTTATTGACATTACCCCTCTTTTCTACTATATTTTTAATAAATCAAATGGTGTTTCCATTATATTTCCATACACACTGGAAACGTTTCCATAGAAATAATATATACCAGAAAGGACTCTAAAATGAAACAATCAAACAACTTCATTACACTTACAACGCCTTCTATGTCCCATTGTTTTCTTCCAACAGGAGATATTTATACCATGACTTTTGGTGATTTTCTAGTAAACCGATTTCGTGGAAATATGAAAGACGGTTCCGCAAACAATATTTATTTAAGAATTTATCAGGATGGTGTAATAAATTACCAGCCACTCCTTGGTGCTGCCTCCAATAGCAGTATTTCATTTCATAAGAACAAGATTTTATATAAAGGAAATTTTCAATCCATCTCCTATGAAGTGATTTTTCGCCCTGTTGAAAACACCTGGTTTTGGGACGTTACTCTCGTGGGCAATGGTGAGCTGGTAGATTTGATTTATACCCAGGATCTTGGTATTGGTAAAACAAACAATGTATTTACTAACGAACTATACTTGTCTCAATACCTTGGACATAGTGTAATGGAGGGAGAAAACGGATATGTGATTTGTTCCAGACAGAATATGCCAGACGATGATTGCTTTCCCTATGTACAGCAGGGTGCAATTGGCACAAAAATCATCCACTATTCTACGGATGGCCTTCAGTTTTTTGGACTTTCCTATAAAGAGAGCAATATCCCAGCTGCTTTGACTGGAAATCTGGCAGATTGTAATCTCCAATATGAATGTGCTTTTACTGCCTTACAAACAGAAACCTTTCTATTGGAATCTAAAAAAACAGATTCAAAAAGAACAATTTCCTTTTATGGTCATTTTTTAAAGAATCACCCACAAATCATATCTTCCATTGAGTTCAGGGAAGATATTCACAAATTATGGGACTCTGGCTTTGTAAATACTGAAACTTTTTTGCCTGCACAGCCCTTTACATTAAAAAGAATTTTTAAATCTCCTTATATCTCTCCTTCTTATTCTGAAGAAGAAATAACTTCTTTATTTCCAATCCGTAAACTGGAAGAAATTAAGGATCAGAAACTTTTATCTTTTTTTACCAAGGACCACAGCCACATTGTTACCAAAGAAAAAGAACTTCTGTCAGAACGTCCTCATGGAACAATTATTATGACTCCACCAAAGGCAGAAAAAATCGAAAGCAATCTGATTGCCTCCACCCAATATATGTATGGAGTTTTTAACAGTCATGTAGTTCTTGGTAATACGGATATCCATAAGTTTATATCTACGCCAAGGGGATTTTTAAATATCCTTAAAAATGGTGGGCAGAGAATCTATATAAAAATCAAGGATTCCTATCAGCTGTTAACACTACCTTCTCTGTTTGAAATGAGCATGAATTATTCCCGTTGGTATTATCGTCTACCTGATGACACGCTAATAATAACCGTATACACAATGACAAACACACCTGAAATCATTATGAATGTTAAAAGTACCGAAAAAAAAGATTACGACTTTATAGTAACCAGTCAGATTTCAATGGGACCAAATGAAAATACTACCGTTATCCACAGTAAAACAATAGAAAATGGTTATCGATTTATACTGGATTCCCCTGTTTATCCAGGTCTTCATTACGACTATACTGTTTCAGATAGTCAGTCCGTCTGGTCTGATGATCGTATCTTTTTTGAAGAAGATATTGCTTTTGATGAAACATTTCTGACCTGTAGCCTTAGTACACAGAGTCACTTTACATTAAAAATAAAAGGAAGTCTTACTACTGAAAAAGATACTACATCTGAAAAAGAGACCTCTTTTGAAAAAAATTCCATTGGTGTTTCTGCAGATGAAATTTTTGAAATCCAGAAACAAAAGGCACTTGAAAGTTATGCAACTTTAATGAATCATTTTCATTTATCCCAAGGTACTTCCAATCATCAGCAGATAGACACTCTAAATGAAACAGCCTGGTGGTATACTCACAATGCTATGATTCACTTTTGCATGCCTCACGGACTTGAGCAACCTGGGGGTGCTGCCTGGGGAACTCGGGATATCTGCCAGGGTCCTATGGAGTATTTTCTTGCCACACAGAATTTCCCGATTATGAGAGAAATTCTGCTTAATATCTTTGCTCATCAAAGTGCCACTACAAAAGAATGGCCTCAATGGTACATGTTTGATCATTACGATATAAACGCAGGCGAATGTCATGGCGATGTTATTTTCTGGCCTTTAAAAACTGTGGCTGATTATATTATTTCTTCTGGCGACATCTCTATTTTGGAGGAAATACTCCCCTATGCAGAATCAGATTCAAAGCCAGAATCTCTACTAGAACATATTAAGAATGCCGTTACGACAATAAAAACTCAAAGAATGATAAACGATACAGGACTGATTACCTATGCGGGAGGCGACTGGGATGATACCTTGCAGCCTGCAAAAGAATCTTTAAAAGAAAAACTTGTCAGCGCATGGACTGTAGCCCTGGCTTACCAGACCTTCCATGTACTTTCTGCTGCTTTGGTTTCGACAGACGGTAATTTATCATCAGAATTATCATTTTTAGCTGATAAAATTCATGATTCTTTTAACCAACTGCTGATTAAAAATGGGGTTATAGCAGGTTTTCTGGAATGTGGTCCAACCTACGAATATCTTCTCCATCCAGAAGATAACGCCACAGGAATTCATTACCGCCTCCTGCCTATGACCAGAAGTATTATTGCAGAATTGGTTTCCCCTGCACAGGCT
>JBASOB010000542.1:0-11177 GCA_049657865.1 Mobilitalea sp. | reverse complement strand
ATATTTTACCATTGAGATAATCTGATGTAACTAAGAAAGATAACTATAAAAGAAAGGAAAAAAAATAATATGTTTATACCAAGGAGAATTCTTGGTGATAAACATATTATACGAGGTAGTGGAGAATGAGAAAAGTCTTATCAACAATAGGGTATGGAATACTTAGTTTTTTAAAAGGAATTGTATGGCTTATATTGAGTTTATTAAAGTTGCTATTGGAAATATCAAAAGCAATACTTTTATTGTTTGGACTTGTTCTCAGATTATTCCTTGCTTTTGTAAGAGCAGGAACACCATGAAAGGAGGTGGTTTGTATGGCTGCAGGATATAAAGCTTACAGAGAAAATCGTAGAATGATGAAGTATTTCTTTCGATTAAGAAATATGACGATGTAAAAAAAGGAGAGCAAGATGGAAATTGGTCACATGTGATAAGTAGCCATCAGTATAGTAAAGAAGAAAGAGAATAGAAATAATGTAACTTAGGAGATATGAGCCAAAAACCCATATCTCCTTATTTTTTTCTCAGAAGGAGGTAGCAATGTTGAACAAAGTAAAAATAAGCACGATTCCGTTACAAAATGGAGATTGTGGAGTAGAGATTGTAGTTACCGTCGGAACGGAACAGCCAAAGAAAGTGAAGCAGAAGACACCTCTTTATGCGGAAACAATTGAAGAATTGGCAGAAACGTGGATGGAAGCAGATGAAAGAAACTATTGCAACGATGAGGATGAAGGATTCCTCTATGACAATTTAGATTAAGGAGAAATTGAAACAATGGATTTTGAAACATTCAAGGTACAGTTCACAAAAAACGTGAGGAGCACGCTCTATGATAATGGTAATGAGGGTATAGGGCTAATCGAAAAAAAGCATCAGGGCTTGGGAAAGCCTTCAGTGATTCTTGTAAAGAATCTAATATTACAGGAGGAAGAAACAAATGGATAATAATATTGAAGTGATTGAAATTGATCGCGGATGGTCACTGATGAAAATTGCAATATGTTTTTTGTTTATTCTATTCATAAGCATTTTTTCTGGGGCTTATGAAAAAGAGGCATATGCTGCAACGCATGTCCATGCGGATGATTGTTATAATGGTACGAAGCATGTACACACAGGAAATTCTTCTTCTGGAGGCGGTTGTTACGGAACATACCATTCAGGATCGTCATGTGGTTCATCATTATACTACTGGGAAACTCATACACAACCATTATCATTTAATTGTCCAAGTTGCGGCATCGGTACCTGTTCTGGTTCCTATACCTACGATGTTTATCGTTGTTATAATGGACATTCGGTTTCTGTTACGAAAATATGGTACTGGTCTTGTAATAATTGTAGCTCATCTTATACAAGGTCACCCGATAGCCCACCATCATCTTGTACCAGTACACGGGCTGGATACTATTCATTAAGCTGTGGTAAAACAGAAGGTAGCTATTATAATGGTAGTTCATTAGTAAGTTCAACGTGTGATAAAGTTGTGACAAGCATTATCCCAAACGCTGGTACCCAGACCATATATTATAACGGAAGTATAAATAGTACCTGCAAGGCGACTTATCTGGATGGGCATACGGCAACTGTGACATGCTCGGCAAGCGGATTTAATAAGACTTCATTGGGAGCTCAAACTGTGACCTTGACGTATTCGGGATTAGTTACAAATGCGAAAACGACCGGATCGTTGATGGCAAAGGTGAATGTAACCGTGGTGGACTATGTTGCAGCGATCAGTGCTACGTCAGGAAATCAGAATGTTTACTATGGAGGATCCATTGTCAGTACAGCAACAATCACGAAAGCATCTGGTGGAACAATTACGGTACCATGTACAGTCAGTGGTTTCAGTAATACTACGGTTGGTTCACAGACAGTTACGTTGACCTACACCGGGATGGTAACCAATACTGGATCATATCCATCATGTACCACATCAGTAACCGTTTGACCGGGACTGGCCAACATCACACCAACCTATAGCAGCCAAACCATTTATAAGGGTGGAGCACCAGTTCTTACAACGACGGCTACCTATATGGATGGGTCTACAAAGACAGTAACACCATTGAACAACTTTAATTCATTAGCAATAGGAACTCAAACGGTAACATTAACCTATACCGATCAAGGGATTACTAAAACAGCAAGCTGTTCCGTGACTGTAAAGCCAAACCTTACGAACCTGACAGTTATGGCAAATAAGGTTAGCGTACTTTATAACACAGATATTGCTTTTACCTGTACCGCGTACTATGAGGATGGTTCGAACAGAGTGGTTTCTGCTACAAATGTAACGCCATATCAGAAAACTTCATTAGGTGAGCAGACGGTAAGCTTCAGCTATAATGAAAATGGTATATCAAAGAATGATAGTGTTTCGGTTGTAGTTTTGGATTATCCAACAGCTCTGAGTGTTAATCTGGTAAAGAAGCAGATTTATCAGACGCAATCGATATCCATTCAAACTGCTACGGTTACTTTGGCAAGCGGAGCTACCCAGTTGGTTACACCGGCAATCAGTTCTTACGACAATATGACAGTTGGTAATGAAGATATTAGCTTTACTTATTCTTTAAACGGTGTAAGTGTATCAAGTGTAGTGGCTATTGAAGTTCTTGCAGACTTATATGATCTAAGATTGAGTTCGGATTACTTAACTATTTATAAAGGTCAGGACTTAAATCTAACAGTATATGCAGATTTCAATATCAATGGGGAAGAGACGCTTAATTTTTCAGATTTTACGATTACCGGATTTAACAAGGATGTATATGACAGAGAAGGTCGGTATTACACTTTGTCGTACACGAATAAAGGAGTGACAATTAATAAGACCTTGTTTATTATCGTTCTTCCAAATATCACTAGTATCAACGCCACATATCCGGCTCAAATAACCGAGGGAATACAGATACCATTTGTGGCGAAGGTTACTTATGAGGATGACAGAGTCATTACTTTGACAGAAGTAGACCTTGGGTTAGTTTCTGGTCTTATTATTGAGAACTATGATATGAACCTGGTCGGTTATCAGAACATTATCATAAAGTATCAGGAAGGAGGGATCACAGAATCACAAACTGCCCGAATAAGGGTTAGAGCCATTATAAGGGTGAGTATACCAATCAGTGCTTTGATCAGTATTAATTCCAACACAGGACAGGTATATTCGCCAGTCTTAAGCATTGATAATCAATCCAAAGAAAGTGTAATGATTGGAATCAGTTCTATTGATAAAGGAGCAAGCGGCTTGAAGGATGTTTTACCGGATCGATATTCGGATTGGACAAGGCTAGGAAAAAGTGATTCAAAAAATATTGCAGTTGGTATCTACTATGCTTCAGACGATTGGATGAGAAAAGAATTACCTGATCCATTGTATGTTGTGGAAGCAAGAGATACGGTGATAGGAATTATCCATAAGGGATCAACCAGCTCGTTAGAATTTCAGATAAAGCACGGAAATTCATTTGAAAACAATGTAGATTTTCAATATGTGATTCATTGGACAATCGGGTTGGCTGAAGAATAAAAGAAGAAAGAGGAAGGGAAAAACAAAATGTCAAAGCAAAAGATTTTCATGGTATTAATGTTAGTTATTAGTTGTGTTCTGAGTAACACTGCGGCTGCTAGTACATCGGTAACTACGGTGAACGGATGTATTAGCCCCACCTTTATCAATGTATCTGCCCCTGCAAAGGTCATATTTAGTATTGATCCGAATGCGGAGAAAAGCAGTCAGTTTGTAAGTCCGATGATTGTGATAGAAAACCATTCGAATGCACCGGTTAAGGTGAAAATTGAGAATGGAGCACAGAACTTCACACAAACAGAGAACAGCAGATGGAGGCCAGTGGATGTGTTACCAAATGAGTATCGCTGGGATCTGCTTGGAACAAAGGAATCAGAAAGTTATCTGGCTTTGGGAATGAAAGTAGTCCAAGGAAACACCTGGCGAAAGCTGAATCGAGAGGAACCATTGTATGTTAAGGAACAGAATAAGAGCATGGAAAGTATGGTGCTTGGAGAGCTGAATGGCAAATCATCCGTACAAATGGTATTGGTGAGCAATTATGGCTTGTCCTTTAGTGAAAAGAAGGAATGCGACTATAAGATTGTATGGTCATTTAGTCTAGCAGATTAAGAAGATGAAAGGAAAATCAAGAAATGAAGGAATATCAAGAAATGAAGGAATATCAAGAGGATCCGGTTAATCAAGATATCGAGACCTGTGATAGTAATAATGAAACGAAAAATGAAATGAAAAATGAAACACAAAATGTAAAACAGAAAAAGGAAAGAAACTTACTGGGGCACAAATACAGAAAGTCTTTCCCTTTTCTTTTATTCGGTTTGATTTGTCTGGTGGGTTTGATCTCTGCATTCATTGTGGGAGAGTATTTCAAACCGAATACAACTGGAATAACTTCGGAACAGAACGTACCTACAAAGGAGGCCGATCCGGAAATTAGAAATTCGGGAAGTTCAGAAGCAATCAAAGAGGGTGCCTTGATGACAGATCATAATGAGGAGCAGGAACGACTGAATGCTCTTGCCGAAGAGAGCAGGGTTTATTGTATCATCAGCAGCGCTCCGTATTTCCAAGATATTGATAGCAAGGGATCATTATCTATCAGCAACCCTAAAGAAAGTAAGTATTATACTCAGGTTGTTATAAAGACGGATGATGACAAAGAAATGTATGTTTCGCCGTTATTGGCACCGGATGAGAAGATCGAAACGGACTATCTTACAAACAAGGATTTTAAGCCGGGTAGTTATCATTGTAATGCGTATTTTAATTATTATACAAGCAAGGATAGTTCATCTTATCTTGGATCTATGTGTGCAGAAATTAATGTGGTAATCGAATAACAAAAGGAGGATTTTATTATGAGTTTAAGAAAGAGTAAGAAGAATTTTGGAGTATTATTAGCAGCTATGTTCGTTATGAACATGATATTAGGAGGTACTGGTATCGCATATGCGGCTGGAACAACAGCATCTACTACAGTGAATGGATCAATTTCGGCTTCTGTTATCAGTGTCAGTGTACCTGCATCACTGGCATTTACCATTGATCCCAACAATCCGAGTGGTGATCAGGCAAGTAAGGCAGTAATTCAGAGCAATACGAACGCACCGATTGAGATTTCTATTAATGGAGGCGACAGTAGCTTTAAGCAGTCCGCGAGTAGTTCCTGGAAACCCGTCGATTATCTTCCAGATGAACTGAACTGGGAAAAGCTTGGACGAACAGATTCAGAGAGTTCATTAGCGCTTGGGGTCCTGGTATGCGATCCAACGCAATGGAGAGTATTGGAGCTAACGGATGTTCTGTGGGTTAAGGAACTTGCTAACATGACTGGAATTGCAGTGATCGGACAGTTAGATCCGAATACGTCATCTGAGATAACATTCCAGACATATCACGGAAATGCATTTTCGGAAGCGAAGAACTGTGCTTATAATATCGTATGGTCCTTTTCATTGGCGGAATAGAAGAGATTATGACGTGCATTATTGTACAACTGAATAATAAAAGAATTGTAGGGATTATTGCCACGCACGCGATAGTCCTTTTTTATTGAAACGATTATATCAGGGGGATATTAAACTATAAAGAAGGAGAAGTGATCAGAAGATGGATATTATTGTTTTTGAACATTGTTGGGCATATTTGAAATTCAAGATATTTCTGACAAAGGTAAAAAATGAATAACCCCCCCGTCCAAGAAAGTTCTGGTTACGAGGTATTATATGATGAATTATGAAGTTTTTAAGGAAGTAGTAGCAGAGCAATTTATGGATTATTTACCAGAACAGTTCAAGGATATGAAGATTGAGGTTCACCAGGTAGAAAAGGTAAATGTGACAATGGATGCAATCAATCTATTAGGAGATGGTGCAAGTGTGACTCCTACAATTTATATCAATGATATGTATGATCACTATAAATCAACGAATGATCTCCAGGATGCATTACAGTCTGCAGCAGAGAGAATGGGACGTGCTATGAAAGAAGCTCCAGAGATTGTTCCAACGATTGATATGAATGATGCAAAGGACAATATTGTATTTCAGCTCATCAATACAGAACAGAATAGGAAAATGCTTTTAGATACACCAAATAGACAGTTCCAGGATTTATCAGTTATCTACAGATGGGTAGTGAAATCCGACATGGATGGTATTCAGAGTACGGTGGTTCGCAATTCATTAGCAGAAAGAATTGGATTGTCAGAAGAGCAGATGTTTAAGCTTGCGGTAGAGAATACCAGACGCATTTTTCCACCAACAGTAAAAAGCATGAATGATGTAATTAGAGATATGTTTATGAAAGATGGTATGCCTGCTGAAATTGCTGACATGATGATAGGGGAAATGCCTCCAGAACAGACAATGTGGGTAATTAGTAATGACAGAGGAATCAATGGCGCAATCTCTATGCTTTATGAGGATCAGCTTCATAAACTTGCGGATCAGTTAGAAACAGATCTCTATATTATGCCTTCATCTGTGCACGAAGTAATTGCGGTGTCTTCATCGATGGGAGATCCACATGAATTAGCGCAGATGGTATCTGAAATCAATATGGATCAGGTGTCATTAGATGAGAGATTATCCAATCAGGTATATCACTATGATAAAGACTTAAGAAAGCTTAGCCTTGCAACGGATACTCCAAATAAGAGATTAGATGGAATTGTTGCTGAACCAAAGCTGATTTACGATGCAAAGGAACAGTCCAGATAGGAGGTAGCTATGGAACAGGAGATAACAATAAAAGAATTGGTGGCTCTTGTAAATAGCAGGGAAGGTGAGTTCAGAATCAACATCGAGTTCGGAAAGGAGCGTGAGGATGATGGAAGTAAGCAGAGAGAATTCAAAGATTCCAATAACGAATCCTTACGAACTTGAGGTTGTGTCAATTCGGCTTGTAAAGGATGCTCCGATATGTTCGGGGCATCCAATTACAAAGCCAGAAGATGCAGTAGAGTTAGTTGGGGAATATCTATGTCAAATGGATCGTGAAGTCCTATGTGTAATCAATCTAAAAACAGATGGAACACCGATTAATTGTAATATTGTTAGTATTGGAGCAATAGATGAAACAATAGCACATCCACGAGAAATATATAAGAGCAGTATTCTCTGTAATGCATCAAGAATTATGCTCGTCCACAATCATCCCAGTGCTAATCTTGAGCCATCAAAAGCTGATGTAAGGCTTACTGACAGAATGATAAAGGTTGGAGATTTGATGGGGATTCCGTTAATTGATCATGTAATTGTTGGTGGAGATAATAGGCAGTATTTTAGTCTTCGAGCAAGAGAAATGATAAAAAATCCAGCTATTCCGTTACAGAGTAACTACAGACAGCTCGACTTTGAATCACAGTTGGTTGCAGAAAAGGGAAAGAGCAGGTGAGAAAAATGGAGCAAGAACGATTCACAGAAGAAGAACTTGCCATTGCAAAGAGTGTGGATCTTGTATCAGTGGCACAAAGCCTGGGATATACACCAAAAAGAATAGGGAAATATTACACATTGAAAGAAATGGATTCTATCCGTATTTATGATAGAACACATTGGTTTCGCTGGAGCAGACAATTTGAAAAAGGCGAAAATGGTGGTTCACAGATTGATTTCTTAAGAGTATTTGCGGGCATGGAGGTAAAGACAGCAGTGTTTTGGCTACTGGAGTTTTCTGGCTATCAGCGAATTTCTACAGTTATAACAATACCTGTGTTGAAACATCAAGTGGAAGAAAAAGAGAAAGAAAGAAAACCATTTCAATTACCAGTAGCTTCCCATGATAATTCTTATTTGTATTCCTATCTCAATCAGGAACGTGGGATCAGCAAGGCTGTTATTGATTATTTTGTGAGTCAGAAGCTGATTTATGAAAGCGGACATTATCACAATATCGTATTTTTAGGAAATGACAAAGACGGGAACACACGATTTGCCAGTATGCGGGGAGTTTTTGATAAGGAAGGCAAACCTTTCAAATGTGACGTAGCAGGAAATGATAAGAGATACGGTTTTAATATCAGCAATGAAGACAGTACAGATGTGGTTGTATTTGAAGCAGCAATTGATTTAATGAGCTATATTGATATTACAGCAGAATATGAGAGTAATAAGATTGCACTTGGCATGTTAGCGGATGCTCCACTAGCAACATTTTTAACGGAACATTCACAGATTACGTCCATTCGATTTTGTCTTGATAATGATGAACCAGGGAGAATAGCCACAGAAGAGCTGATGGAAAAGTATTACGAAGCAGGATTTGAAGTAGAATGCTTTCCACCACCAGCAGGATATAAGGATTTTAATGAGTGGCTAGTTGCAGCAAGACTTCCCCCAAAGGACATGGCTTCAAATACTGTAGCCAAAATTATTTGATGGCTATAGAAAGTTAAGCCAGAATGGAAATATGGCTATAGAAAGTATAGCCAAAGAATAGATGTAAACCAAAATAGAGATTATGAGACAGCAAGTTTGGCTTCAAAAAGCATAGCCATATTATACAGTTGGCTATAGATAGAGTAGCCAGATGGAAATATTGGCTACAAAAAGTGTAGCCATATGGAATATATATGGGGTTTCAGGGGGATTCCCCCCCTGACAAGGTGCGATAGGACGGAGACGTCGCTATTGCGTAACTTGCCGTGCTCAGGGAAATTTCTGGGCACGTGAGCCATGATAACTTTGTACGAAACACAGATAAGGAGGTGTACCAAAAGCAATGGAAAAAGAAGTGATACTATTTACAGAACCAGAAGAAGTATTAAGCTGGTTAGCTGAGAATGACATCCTGATGAATCTTTCAAAGGAAGATGCACAGATACTTCTTAATTATATGGAAGGTCATGATTATGCAATAGGATATCAGGACAATCATATGATACGGCAGGATTTAGCAGAGGAAAACGGAGAAGTAGAGCCATATACAATTGATGAGGTGATTGATGCTGTCTGCGAATGGAATTATGAATTGATTCTTGATGCAGATGCAAAAAGACATAATCCAAAAGACTTTATAGAATTTACCAGTGAGCAAAATCGTTATGAATCATTGAAGAAAGAAGAATGTTGTCTTGACCGCATGTTTGATCGAACTGTTTATGGGAAAGAAATTGAAGAATTGGCAGTAAAATTAGCAGATGAGTTCATCAGTAAGCTTAACCAGTCCAATGATGTAGAGAAGAGTGTTGCTGCAGTATCAGAGGAAGTCCGTCAATATAGTACAGATAACAGAGGAAGGTGATAAGCTTGGCAGACCGAATTCATTGTGTGAGAAAAACACTGCGATTGATGCCAGAGGAAGCGAAGATGCTTTCGGGTAAAGCACATGCAGCAAATATGAATGAAGCAGAGTACCTAAGATTACTCATAAGCCAGAAGCCCAATGATTATCCAGAAATCAGAAAATTGCTGAAAGACTTAATCAATGAGGTCAATCATATTGGAACTAATATCAACCAGATTGTTCATAATAATAATTCTGCACTTTATATGAAAGCAGATAAGGAACGTTTGGTAGCCTATATGAAAAAGCTGAATGTGGCTGTAAAAGAGGCGGTGGTTATGATTGGCAATTAGTAAGATCATGCATATGAAGGATTGTGGAAGTGGATTTCATGGAAGGCATTTAAGGCGAAGCATCAATTATATTATGAATACTGATAAAACCCAGGAAGGAAGATTAATTGGTGGAGTCAATTGTCAGCCAGATATGGCATTTGAGCAGATGAAAGATACCAAGCGTAAATTTGGAAAAGTAGATCAAAGACAGGGATATCATATTGTGCTTTCATTTAAAGAAGGAGAGATTACACCAGATACAGCCTACGAGCTGACAGAAAAGTTTATGCAACAGTATCTTAGAAATCAGTATGAAGTGGTATTTGCTGTTCATGATAATACGGATCATATTCATTCTCACATTGTATTTAACAGTGTAAGTTGCATAAACGGTAGGAAGTATCATTATAAAAAAGGTGATTGGGAAAAGGAAATTCAGCCTATTACCAATAAGCTGTGTGAAGAATATGGATTATCTGTACTTGAGATAGGTGATGAGAAAAGTGATCCTGATCTTGCTAATCGTGAGTGGAGTGTAAGGAGAGATGGACCATTTGTCTGGTCAGACATGATAAAACGTGATATGGATGCCTGTATTTTGCAGAATAATACTTTTGATGATTTTTTGTGTATGCTAAAGGAAAAAGGATACGAAATAAAGCAGGGAAAATATCTTGCAGTTAGACCGCCTGGGATGGATCGTTTTAAAAGATGTAAGACTCTTGGGGATGAATATTCAGAAGAACGTATTAAGCAAAGAATTCTAGAAGAAGATATATCATCCTATCTAAAGAAACAGCAGACAGAGGTGAAACCACAGATTGTAAGATGTCGCGTGAAGCATTATCGAAGAGCAAAGATGTCTGGAATGCAGAAAAAGTATTATGCGAAGCTGTATCGTATAGGTCAGCTAAAGAAGAAAGCATATAGTCAGGTGTATAAGTACAAAGATGATATTCGTAAAATGCATAGATTGCAGCAACAATATTTATTTTTGGCAAGGCATGATGTGAAATCTTATGTAGAACTAGCAGGAACGATTATGAATCTGACGGATAAAAGAAAAGAGGTTTCTGCTGAAAAAAGTAAGATTTATCGTAATCAGAAAAAGTATGATGAGTTGTTTCAGATTGCAGACCAGATGACATCGCTGAAAGAGTGTGAAAATACTTACCAGAATGGGGATAACTTCTTTGAAGATGAGCATAAACAGTGGGTAACGCTCGAACAACATATAAAAGATCTTGGATATACTTACGAGGAAACTTTGGAATTAAAGACTTATTATAAGAAATTATTTTCGGAGGTAAGCCAACGGGAAAAGGCAGTTGTTAAGGAACTGAATCTTGGCAAGTCTATTTGGAAAGATAATGTTAAAGAAGATGAAGCTAAGGTGTTAGATGATAATATCGAAAAAGAAAAAAAGAGAGATACAGAGAAGCAGCCAGTTCGATAGGCTGTTATTTTTATGGAAGGAATTAGGAGGAACGTATGGAACAATCAAAAAAAGCTGCAATTAATATTCATATTACCGAATTTATGCAAGGATTGAAAGCTGTAGACAAATATCC
>JBASOB010000541.1:0-2900 GCA_049657865.1 Mobilitalea sp. | reverse complement strand
CAGATCCGCAATATTCTGCAGAAATTCGAAAAGAAGTCAATTAATGAAGTCATCGACATGATTCATTTTATGAATCTGGATGATTTTATCAGTAAGAAAGACAGTGAATCGTCCTAATCATATAGATAGAAGGGAATCGTCCATCATGAGCTTTGTAAAAGTAAAAGGTACTAGTTTTTCATTAGATGATAAAGAAATATTATTCTCAGGTCTGGGTATCGGAACCTGGATGAATATGGAACATTTTATGCTTGGAATACCAACGACAGATAAACAGATCCGTAAGACCTTTCAAGAAGTATACGGGGAAGAGACTGCTTCAGAATTTTTCGAAAAGTTTGCGCTTGATTTTATCACGGAGGAAGATTTTCAGTTTTTAAAAGAAACCGGCATCAATCTTGTCAGGATTCCTTTTAATTATCACTTGTTTATTGATGATCAGAACCCTGCTGAATACAGGGAAGAAGGGTTTCGCTATTTTGACCGGCTGATGGCTCTTTCTAGAGAATACGGCATCTATCTCCTGCCGGATCTGCACACTGCTCCCGGTGGACAAAATCCTGACTGGCATAGTGATAATCAGACCGGTTATACGGAGTTCTGGCATTATAAGGTCTTCAGAGATCAAATAACAGCGTTATGGCAGGCAATTGCTGCGAGGTATCAGGACGAACCTTATCTGCTAGGGTATGACATACTGAATGAACCCTTCATGATTCCGAAAGAGGATCAGATGGATAGTTTCTATAAAGAAGTGACGAAATCAATCCGTCAGGTGGATAGCAATCATATTCTGTTTTTAGAGGGTGATTATTTTGCAATGGATTTCTCCAGTATTCATACAATTGAAGACCCGCAGACGGCTTTAACCTTCCATTTCTACCCGACAGTCTGGAATACAGATCTGTTTAAGAAAGATTATGACCGTTCTATTAGAAAGGCAGAATTTGAAACGATATTCGCAAAATTAATCCAGATCAGAGAGCAATTCTCGGTTCCGATTCTTTGTGGTGAAGCGGGTTACGATATCGATAAAGAAGATTTCGGTTTTACGATGGGGCTTGTAGAAGATACCTTGGAACTGTTCAAGAAATATAAGATTTCCTGGACACTTTGGTGCTATAAAGACGCACAGTTTATGGGAGTCGTATATCCTAAGACAGATTCTCCTTGGATGAAGTTAAATGCGATAATCAGTCAGTACTGGAATCAGCATAAAGATACACAAATGGCACAGGACGCTATCCGTGCAATCTGTGATACCTATTTTCCGGAAGCGAAAGAAGAGGATATTTACCACCTTCGCTTTAGCCAAAGAGCAGTTATTTATCATCTGCAGGCGGAATACTGGCTGAAACCGGAACTGAAGAAATACAGTAAAGAAGAGATCCTCAAACTACCGGAATCCTTTCAGTTCGCCAATTGCAGCTACTATCAGGAATATGTGGACCTGCTGAAAAGATATACGTTATAAATCCGTAGTTATTGTAACTTCTAAAAAGGCCTATATTGTGCGGTATCTGCCGGCAGATTGTGTATTCTGTCTGGGAGATAATGTACAATATAGGCCGATTCTGTTTTATTCCATCTGGCTACCTGCAGTATAGCGGGCAATAATATTTCTATCATCAGAGCAATGAATCACGCGTTCCAAACGCTCAGGGAGAGTAAAGTCCTTCGCATGGATGGAAAGGCTGGAATCATCGATTACCACGGCATCGAATTCAAATTCAGGTTCAAAACTACCTACATTACCGAAGAACTTACCACCACCTCGGGTTCCCATAAAGAACACCTCGGATAATGTTAAGAATGGTTCGGATTTATTATCCTCAAGCCATCTGAGTTTCGATATCATCAGTGCTTCTGACATACCGCGCAGGATAGAAGGGCTGTGTCCTCCGCCGATATCGGTTCCGAGGCCGACATTAATCTGGTGGATCAGCATACGTTTTACTGGAGCGATACCTCCTGCAAGATTCGTGTTAGACTCAGGACAATGTGCAATCATGACCTGTTTGTCACGCATCAGATCCATTTCAGAAGTATTCGGATGAATTAAATGAGCCATAACAGTTTGATGACTTAGAAGGTTGAAATGGTGATAAACATCACCGTCTGTTTCAAATTCAGGATAACGTTCACGAACAATTTCCATTTCACCGTAATCTTCGGAAATATGGGACTGTACCGGCAAATTAAATTCTGCGGCAAGTTCACTGAGACCACGGAGAAGCTCAGTAGTACAGGTTGGAATAAAACGTGGCGTAATCGCTGGTTTTACAAGAGTATATTTATTTATGGTTCTTTCAATCCATTTTCTTGTGTCTGCTAAGGAACCTTCCGTTGTCTCGCTTAAATGCTCAGGAGAAAAGGTGTCCATATTCACTTTACCGATATAACCGGCAATTCTGTATTTTTCAAATAAATCCATCAGTAGTTCTGTAGACTCCGGGTGAATGGTTGCAAATACAACCGCTCTGGTAGTTCCGTATTTCGCTAGCGTACTAGTGAAAGCCTCATAATATTCTTTGGCATAAGAAATATCAGAGAATTTAGCTTCTGTCGGGAAAGCATAAGTATCGAGCCACTGCATCAGCTGCATATCCAGACCTAATCCGCGATAAACAAATTGCGGTGCATGGACATGTAAGTCACATAAGCCTGGAATAATTAGGCTGTCTCCATAATCCGTAATTGGTTCCTCTGCATATGCCGTGGGAATTCTGTCGAAGATACCAATCGTGCGGTTTCCTTCCGCAATGAGATAACTGGAAGGATGGTATAAGATTTCGTAAGAAGTTGGAGCATGTATGATGTTACCTTTGAGTATTGTTATATTATTCATAAGAACCTCCTGAATTTATATTTTAGAAATAAATTGGAAATGATTCTTTCTA
>JBASOB010000540.1:0-1891 GCA_049657865.1 Mobilitalea sp. | reverse complement strand
ATTTACTCTGGCGCTCTTAATGTTCTTACGCTTAAATACCAGCATCGTCTCCATCTTAGACTTGTTCCGCTTCTCTAAGGCTTGTAATATTACACTTAAGTCTGTAATTTTCTTAATTTGTGCCTGCATCTCTGTAATTGCTGCTGTATATTTTGATTTGCTTGTAGTCAATTCTTCTTTGACACTGTCATACAGCTTTTCAAATCCACTGTCGAGTTGTGCCAGTACCTGAATTTGTTCTTCTTTAATTGATATTGTCTGCAAAAATAATGCTTCATCAAAAGGTTCAGCAGCAATTACTTTCTCCTGCTGCTCCGTAAGGTTTTGCAGTTGCTCCAGTACTTGGATTTTTCTAGCTAATGCATCGGACATCAGTTGGATATATGCCTGTTTAGCGGCTTGATTTTCGAGTTCCATCCCTTACATCCTTTCCGAAACATTAATGGCGGATTAAACTTAAGATATCTTAGCAAGTCTCATTACTTCTTTCCAGGTATCTCTCATTTCTCTAATATAGCCTAATGCTTCTTCTATTATTTCATTGTCTTTTTTAATATTGGCTTCAATTAATTTTTTATAAATGTAATCATAAACTACATCAAACTGATTTGCAACCGGATATTTAAAATCCAATGTAATACGTAACTCTTTGATGATTCTCTGCGCCTTCACAAGGTTTGTATTTGCCTTCTCGTAATCTTTCTTCTCGACTGCAAGTTGTGCGATATTACAGAACTTAATTGCTCCTTCATACAACATCAAGGTAAGTTCTGCAGGTGATGCCGTTAAAATTTTTGTATCCTTGTAAGCTGCAGCTGCATTTGTGGCCATTTTAATTCCTCCATTGAATAAATATCATCTTATCTTATTAATTGTTTCCTTGTAATAATACGAATCGTCCTCACATCACATATCTTAAACTATTCTATTAACTAGTTCCCAACATAGATGCTAATGATGAACTTTGTGAATTAATCTTAGCTAATGCTGTTTCCATAGCTGAGAACTGAGAATAATAACGATCTTCGATCGTAGTAAGTCTCTCTTCCTCTTCATCAAGATCTTCTTTATAATTGGTAATCGTTTTTGTTATTTCCTTATCATTATATACCGTTAAAGCGCTTCTCAGTGATGAACTCGTCATTGTTTTAGTTATAGATGTATAAAGACTCGTACTCAAAGCATTTAATGTCTTCATTACTGCTTCTGGATTTGTGGTAAGCATTGTCATCAAATCATTATCCTTACTTGCTACCGTATCTTCATCCGCATCACCGTTAATATGCAAGATTCCTTTTTCGGTATAATCTGTACTTCCAATACCAAAGCTTGCCAGAGAATAATTTATTCCGTTGACATTCGTAGTTCCGCTCATTTTAGATTTCATAGTGCTGAGCAAGGAACCCAAACTATCGTCGCGTCTGAGTAAGGAATCTTTAATCTTTGTTTCCCATTTTTCAATCTCAGAATCAGACATCGATTCTCTTTCATCATCCGTTAATGGGTCATAGCCTTTTGCAGTATCTGCATAATATGCTTCGTTCATTTCCTTAAGTAGTTCATTATACTTTGTAGTAAATTCCTTTACCATATCATATACTGCTTGGGTATCATCCGTAATGCTTAAACTGATAGTTTCAGTAGCATCGGTTACACCCTTTAAGTTGATTGTAAGTCCGTTTGCAATAACTGTATTGGATGCACTGGTTAATTCTGCCCCATTATAGGTGATTTTTGCATCTGCTGCATTTACCATGGTTGATTTATAGATTGGATCACCATTTGTATCAACACCATCTGAAACTAAACTCATATTGCCGCTTCCGTCATCTAAAATTTCGCTAAGTCCTAGTCCAGATAGATCGGCAGTTCCTTCCTCCGTGAGTGAAAA
>JBASOB010000539.1:0-1716 GCA_049657865.1 Mobilitalea sp. | reverse complement strand
AATCAAAAAAACTAATTTCAGAGGACTTCCTTCTTATGGAATGCTGGTTTCATATGAAGAACTAGGTTTTGAAGATAAAGTTATTCCTAAAGAAAGCAGAGACGGAATAATAATTCTTCCTAAAAATACAGAGATAGGCAAAGATATTAAGGAAGTTTTGGAACTGAATGGAAGCGCACTTGAAGTTGAAGTAACATTCAACAGGCCGGATTGCCTGAATATTGTGGGTATGGCTAGAGAAACTGCAGCAACTTTAGGAACAAAATTTAAATTTCCCGAAATTGAAATTAAAAACGAACAAGATGATATTAAAGATTACATGAATGCAGTAGAAATTGAAGATGAAGATTTATGCGGACGTTTTTATGCAAAAGTAATAAAAGACATAAAAATAGGACCATCTCCTCTTTGGATGCAAAGAACATTGATGGATGCCGGAATGAGACCTATCAATAACATAGTTGACGTTACAAATTTTGTAATGCTTGAACTTGGTCAGCCTCTTCATGCTTACAATTTAGAAGCATTAAAAGGGAAAAAACTTGTAGCAAGAAAAGCAAAAAATGATGAAACAATTGTGACTATAGATCAAAATGAAAGAACATTAAATGAAAGCATGCTTGTTATTGCAGATGAAGAAAAGCCTGCCTGCATTGCCGGTGTAATGGGCGGATATTATTCTGAAATCAATGATGACACAAAAGTAATGGTTTTAGAAAGTGCAAACTTCAATCCAAAATCTATTAGAGAAACATCCAAGAAGCTTGGAATGCGTTCAGAAGCTTCTGCAAGAAATGAAAAATCAATGGGTTATATGATGGTTGAATTAGCTAGCAAAAGAGCCTGTCAATTAATAGAGATGATTGGTGCCGGAACAATTGTTGGAGGATATTTAGAAGCTGGTAAAAATGAATATGTTGCTCCGATTGTAACCTTAAGACCTTATCGCTCAGCTCATCTTCTTGGGGTTGATATTCCTGTTGAAGACATGCTTGTTTCATTAAATACACTGGAAATTGAAAGTACATATGACGGCGAAAAAATAAGCTGTACAATACCATATTTTAGAACTGATATTGAACAAGAAGCTGATATTATTGAAGAAGTTGGAAGACTTTACGGTTTTGAAAACATTGTATCACAACCTCTTACAGGTATGACAAGGGTAGGAAGAAAAACAGAAAAGCGCATGCTTGAAGATCAAATAAAAGCAATTGCATGTGGTATGGGACTTTATGAAATTACAACATATTCATTTATAAGCCCTAAAACATATGACAATATATGTGCTCCAGAAGACAGCTGCCTTCGCAATTATGTTAAAATTTTAAACCCATTGGGAGAAGATTTCAGTTCAATGAGAACTACTCTTATACCAAATATGATGGAAGTAATAGGTAGAAATTCTAACAGAGGCGTTGATGATGCTAAATTATATGAAGTAGGAAGCGTGTTTATACCAAAGGGTCAGCCTGTTACTGAAGAGCCTTATGAAAAGTTAAAACTTTGCATTGGTATGTATGGCGAGTATGATTTCTTTGACTTGAAAGGTATTGTTGAAGGAATTTTGTCACGATTTGGCATAACTGTTCAACTTAAACCAGTAAAAGATAATACAACATTCCATCCCGGAAGAACAGCAGCAGTGTATGTTAATGATGAATATATTGGAATTTATGGGGAAGTAAGCCATCTTGTAACTGATAACTATGGACT